>CANNNB010000065.1 GCA_947505995.1 Comamonadaceae bacterium | reverse complement strand
TGTCTGTCATCAGCACCTACTTTCCAAGTGGCTCATCAGGCCCTGAAAGGCAAGAGGCCAAGTTTCGATTCTTGGATCACATGGGGCCGCATTTGAAGTCTTTGGGCGCTGAACGCGAGTTCATTGTGTGCAGTGACGTGAACATTGCGCATCAGCAAGCCGATTTGAAAAACTGGAAAATCAACCAAAAGAACAGCGGCTTCTTGCCAGAAGAGCGCGCTTGGATGACGCACATGACCACCGAAGGCCCCTTGGTCGATGTGTACCGGCACTTGCATCCTGACACCACAGACGCCTGCTACACCTGGTGGAGCAACCGCGGGCAAGCCTATGCCAAGAATGTGGGCTGGCGATTGGATTATCAGTTGGCGACTGCGGCGTTGGCATCAGAGGCCAAAAAAGCAGAGATTTACAAAGAGACACGTTTCAGTGACCACGCGCCATTGACCATTGATTACGACTGGACTCTTTAAGCGCAGCACCCATCATTGAACCAAGGGTGCCCAGTTCACTGTCGATTGAGACGCCTTAGAAGGATTCAATCTCGAGAGTAAGTGAGCATTCTGCCTTTGTAGGCCGCCACATTTTCTGTGGCTGAAATGGTCAGAGCTTCTTCGCTAAGTGCAAAGCCTTGTGCAGCCATGTTGCGGTGAAAGTGCGAGCGATTGCCCCTGTTGGGGTCAACCACCCAAACCTCTGCGTGACCTTCAATGTGCTCGTTGATGTAATGCGCTAAATCGCCCCGTTCGTCGCGCTCATAAAGAATATCGCTGCCGATGATCAAGTCGAACTTACTGTTCACGGCAGGGTCTTGCAGCTGTGCTGCGTGTTCTCCCCATTGGCCATGCTTGTAATCCATGGGACCCAAGTTGTTGAGGCGCAAATTCTCTTTTAGAAATTCGCCAGCCAGCGGGTGGCAGTCAGACGCTGTGATGTTGGCGCCTCTTCGATGACCGACCAAGCTAGAAAGTGCCAAACCACAGCCAATTTCAAGGATACGTTCGGTGGCGCAAACAGGCCGGAGCGCCATGCGCTCTGCCAACTTAGAGCCTGACGGCCAGAGCAAACCAAACAGCGACCAGAAAGCGGATGAAATGCCAAGTGTCAGTGCGGCGTCTTCTGGGTCATAAAACTGTTGTTTGTCTAGCAAAGAGCGAATAAGCAAATTGGGAACGCCTTGAATGGCGATGGACTCGTGCTTGATTTGATAGCCATGGGGGCTGTGAAGCTGCAGGGCATTAAGGGCAAGCGCCTGCATTGAAGAGGAGTGTGGCAGATAAACAATCAGACAGGCACGGGTTGTGACCAGTGAGTTGATCTTACGCTTAAGCCTGTAGCTCTGGCAAGCTGAAGTGGATATGCCGGTCTGCGCGGGCAATGGTTTCGGGACGGTGTGCAATGACAATGCGCGTGAGTTTGAGCTGTGACAGGGTATTTGAAACAGCGCTTTCGTTTTGCATGTCTAGATGGCTGGTGGCTTCGTCCAAAGCCAAAATGGCAGGCTGTGCGTAAAGCGCACGCGCCAACAAGATGCGCTGCTTTTGACCGCCACTGAGGCCTGAGCCCAGCTCGCCAACTAGCGTGTGATACCCCATGGGCATGCGTGCAATTTCGGTATGAATTTCTGCCAATTGCGCACAGGCTTCAATTCTTTGAAGTTGGGGTGCCAGGTCAAAGAAGGCGATGTTGTCTGCAATGCTGCCGGTCAGGAGGGCATCTTCTTGCATGACCACGCCAATTTTCCGGCGGATATTGGACATACCCAGCTGGCTAACGGGTACGCCACCATACAAGACTGTGCCGTGTGTTGGGGTTAGCAGCCCTAATAAAATTTTGAGCAAGGTGGTTTTACCGCAACCGCTTGCGCCCGAAATGGCCACATGCTCACCTGCTTGAATGCAAAGGTCCATGTTGTAGAGCAGCCAAGGCTCTGCTTCGCTATAGCGAAAAGAAACCTTGCGAAGTTCAAGACTGGCGGGTAGGTGAGCCAAGTCGTGTGCAGGCAAGTTGCCTTGGGGTGTATCTTGCTCGGGTGGTGTGAGCACAATGTCGGCCAGCCTGTCGCGGTGCAAGTTGAGCATTTTGAGTTCGATACCTTGATTGATGAGTGCGCTGACGCGACTTGTAAACTGAATCTTGTAGCTAATGAAAGCCAGCAGCATGCCGACTGTCAAAACGCTTTGGGTGTGGTCTTGTGTTTGGGATGGCAGAATGATTTTGGCACCTAGCCAAAAGACACACAAATTTTCTAGGCCAAAAATAAGTGTGCGCGCGACATTGAAGCCCATGTTCAATTTGGCTGTTTGAAAATCCCGGTTCATCACTTCCACCATCAGGCTTTGCCATCGCGCACGTCGTTCGTTTTCACGTGCAAACAATTTGAGTGGCGTCATGGCGCGAAGGGTTTCAATGAAGTGGCTTTGTTCTTGACCAGACAAGACCAATCGCTCTGAGGCGGCATGTCTAAAAGGCGAGTAGCTGACCCAGCGCACCAGCGCATACAAGGCCGATGCGGACAAAACCACCCAAGTGAGTGTGGGTGAATAAATGAACATCATGACAAGGGCTGCGATGGCCATGAAGCCATCGAGCAAAGATTCGATGGTGGTTTGTGTGAGTGTTTTTTGAATGTCATGAACAGCGTTAAAACGCGAAGAGATATCGCCCAAATGTCGCTGCGAAAACCAATCGGCGGGCAGCTTAACCAAATGAGCGAACACATTGCCAAGCCATTGAATTGAAACGCTTTGGCTTAACACCATGACCCACCAACTGCGTGCGTAAGAAAGTGCCGATTGAATGAGAAGAATGATGGCAAAGCCGGCGACCAAAACAGAAAGCAATTCGTGGTCACCCGAGGTTAAGACATCGTCTATCACCACTTGGTTGAACATGGGCATGAAAATGGCAAACAGTTCAAGGACCAATGCCAGTGCCAATATTTGTAGCGCCGATTTGGCAAAGCCTTGAAGCTTACCTGTGAGCATTGAAAGAGGAAAAGCTTTGGGTGCGGGCGTGGTTCTGAAGTTGGCTTGAGGCGTGAGTTCTAAAGCGATGCCTGTGAAGTGCTGTGAAATTTCTGCGCGTGACATAATCCTGACGCCAAGCGCAGGATCTAACAAAGTGATTTTGTTGCCGCTTATTTTCTGCAAGACAACAAAGTGATTCAAGTCCCAATGCAAGATGCAGGGGATGCGAAGTTGATGTAACTCTTCCAATTCCAAGCGAACAGGCCTGGCGTTGAACCCTAAGACCTGGCTGTGATCGATGAGTTGCTTGAGGTTTGCGCCCTTGAGTGATTGTGGAAACTTGTGCCGCAAATCCATGAGCAACCAATGTTGACCATGTGCGCTGGCAATCATACACAAGCAAGCCAAGCCACATTCGGACGTTTGAAGTTGCAAGACGGGGTTCAAGGCGGATTCATTTTGGATGTGTGGCAAAAGACGCCTGCGCACCGAGGATGCGCAGGCTTTGGAAGACCAGACTTATTTGACGCTGATGCTGTTTGTGTAGTCGCCCATGGCGTTAAAGCAATCGGCATCCACATAGCCCAAGTGGGCAGGATCAATTTCAAGTTTTTTGCTTGCCTCGTACAAGGTAAGTCCATTTGCTAAGAGCTCACCCAATTTGTAGGCCCACTTGATGGCGATGCCTCCCCCTTGGACTTCGTTCAATTCACCAATGTTTAAATTTCTCATGTCATTCTCCTGGTTGTGCTGAAAAAATCGTTTCAGCGTCGATATATAAATCAAATAAACACATGACCAAAATCACGGTGGCATTGAGTGAAAAGTGGAGAACGCTGCTCAAAAGAAATGCCTTGCGTTTGCCTATTTCCAACTTGTGCAAGTCGTATTGTTTTAAAAAAATGTAGAAGAAGCCAAAGAGTTCTATGACCCGGATGGAGGTGGGAAAAGGAAGGTCTTGTGGCGTAGTGAAGTGAAGCGCTGTCAAAAACAAAGGTGCCACCACAAACAACAAGGTTCGGTTGAAAATTTTTTCGTGAAGTGCTGCCACCACAATCAATAAAAAATTCTCGAAGAGGGGTGCAAATAACAACATTAAAAAAGCAACCTCCATCATTGAGAGTGGCCCATCTTCGTCAGGCCCGACTTCTAGGTTGCCAAACAACACGATCAAGGTGATGTTGATGGCTTGAAACACACTGATGCCAACCAAAACATCTATAAAGCCATGCCGATTGAGGTGCGAAGCCCTGATTCTTTGGATGAAGCTCATGATGTTTGTTGACGTGCGTGAATGGCCAAGAGTGGCTCGAAGACCCATTCCCAAATGCCGCGCACATCTTGGATGACGTCGGCTTCGAGTGTCATGCCGGGGCGCAAGGTGTGGATCTCGCCATATGCCATGACTTGTTGGGATGCCAACTCGACATGGATTCTGTAGAGCGGCTCGTTGCTTTGCGTGGAGGTCATGATGGCCGTACCCTGACCATGTGGTAAATCTTGAGGTGCAATGGGTGTGCCACTGACCTTGAGAACCCGACCTTTGGCCAGTCCAAATTTTTGATACGGGTAGGCGGCCAAGCGCAGCCACACTTCTTGGCCAGGTTGAATGAAACCGGCGGTGCGAGTGGGTGCGAACAGAGCGGCAACCAAAGTGTTTGCCGATGGGTCTGTTGCATGAGAGCTTGCGTGAGGCACTAAGCTGGCAATGGTTTGGCCGGCCTGTGCCAAGGCGCCTAAGCTCAAATGAATGGTGCTAACTTGTCCCGCCTGAGGCGCCAGCACACTGCTGGTTTTGCGCGATTGAATTTCGGCTGTTTCTTGATCTAGGCTGGCCAGACTGCGGTCAAGTTGGAGCAGGTCGATGGCCAACTGCTTTTGAAGATGACCTAAGTCGGCTTGGGCGGCGTTTTGTTCGCGTGTCAAGGCAACACCATTGCGAAGTGTATTTTCTAAGCGCGATTGGAGGTCAATCAGTTCTTCTTGCTTGCCTTGCGATTGAATGTCTGACACAAAACCTTCAGCAGCCATTTGTTCAAACCGAGTAGAAGTTTTTTGCGCCAACTCAACCCTTCGTTTGGCCAATGCATGTTCTTGCTTAGCCTGCGCTGTTTCAAGCGACAAGGAACGAATGCGATCTGACAGATGGGCTTCGCGTTGGCCGCTTTGCGCAACGCGCGAGGCGCGTTCAGCCAGAAGTGTGCTGCGACGTTGCGCCAAATGCGATGCCAGCAAACTGGCTGTGCTGCCTTCGGCGGAGGTTTTGTCTGTGTTGACCACAAACAAGACTTGGCCTTGTTCAACCCAGTCGCCTTCCTTGACCCGTTGCTCGAGCAGGACACCTGAAATGGCGGGGCTCAATTCGACTGTGCCCCATTGAGGCATGAGGACGCCAGGCACGCGAACTTTGCGCGCCACTTTGCCCCACGCGCCATAAGCCAACAAGGCACCTGCAAGCAGCAAGGCAATGCCGGCCACGATGCTGAAGCGCGGATTGTGTGCAAGGTGAATGGGACCCATCCAAGAGGCCTGCTTGGATTGGGTGACTTCAGAGCGAAAAAGTGGCGTGGTCATGTGTGAGTCAGTGAACAAGACCTCACAATACGAGTTTCTCAGGCAAACTTTGTTACATTGCCTTGCAAGTGAAACCCATTGAAATACCAGCATGCTTCAGTACCAAACCATCCCCGTCACGCCGTTTCAACAAAACTGTTCTTTGATTTGGGACGACCAAACTCAACAAGCGGCAGTGATTGACCCAGGCGGTGACCTTGACTTGATCTTGGGAGAGGTTCAGCAACGCGGTTTGAAACTTGAACAAATTTGGCTCACCCACGCCCACATCGATCACGCGGGCGGCACGGCAGCCTTGGCGCGCAATTTGAATTTGCCCATCGTGGGGCCACACCCAGGCGATCAGTTTTGGATTGATCGTTTGTCCGATCAAAGCCGCATGTTTCAGTTTCCCGATGCAGAAATTTTCACGCCAACCAGGTGGTTGGCAGATGGTGATACGGTCAGCTTGGGTTCACACACCCTGAATGTGCGGCATTGCCCTGGGCACACACCGGGCCATGTGGTGTTTCACTCACCCGAGATCAAACGCGCGTTTGTAGGCGATGTCTTGTTTGCTGGCAGCATTGGCCGAACTGATTTCCCCCAAGGTGACCACGACACCTTGATCGCCAGTATCACGCAGCGTTTGTGGCCCATGGGCGATGACACAGTGTTCATTCCTGGTCACGGCCCTGAAAGCACATTTGGTCGTGAGCGCATTAGCAACCCCTATGTGGGCGGAACCTAACGCCTAACAAACGAGAACTTCAATTGAGCGGCGCGGGGTCTCGGCCCTGTGTAGCTTGGGCGTAGAGTTGTGCCACCTTGGGCAAGTTGGCCTCAAGTTCTTGAATGCGGTTGTTGCCACTAGGGTGCGTTGATAAAAAAGCAAGTTGCCCTTTACCTCCGCCCGTTGCACTCAACATTTTTTTCCAAAGCTGCACACTGGCTTCCGGTTTAAAACCACCACGCGCGGCAATTTCAAGTCCTACCAAATCGGCTTCAGTTTCGTCGTCACGACCGTATTTCAAGGTTAGCAATTGGGTTCCTAAATTGGCTGCAACATCTCCCAGTTGGCCCAAGCCCAAGAGCTGCGAGGCCACCGACAAGCCCATGCCCGTAGCCTTGGATTTGGCCAAGCGCTCGCGCGAGTGCTCTCGCAAAGCATGGGCCATTTCGTGTCCCATGATCATGGCCACTTCATCGTCGTTGAGCTTTAGTTGATCGAGGATGCCGGTATAAAACGCAATTTTTCCACCAGGCATGCACCAAGCATTGATTTGTTTGCTACCAATCAGGTTGACCTCCCATTTCCACTTGCGCGAATCGGGATTCCATTGGGCCGTAAAGGGAATCAGTTTGTTGGCGATGGCCCGCAAGCGTTTGAGTTGTGGGAAGTCGTCTGGGGCCAAAGCCCCTTTGCTGTCGGCGTCTCCTAGGGTTTGTTGATATTGTTGCTTGGCTGACGCTTCAAGTGTTTCGGCAGGAATGAGCTTGCGAATAGCAGAGGCTTTACCCACATCGACCTGGGCCTGCGCAGTGCCGGCCAACAGCGCTGTGAAGCCCAAGCCCGCCCCGCCAAGATGGTTCAAAAAAGCGCGACGAGAAGATCCCTCTGCTTCAGGAACTGAAACTTCCAAGGGATCGGACGCGTTCAAATTTGAAAAGCATCGCCAACACATTTTTGAATCATAGTGCCGGACCCACAGATTTCAAACAACAAGACTCGCAAAATCTGCATTCATGCTTGGATAATGTCGACATGACTGAAAAGCCCGCTCCAACTCAGCCCACTTTTTCTTGGCTTGCCTCTTGGCGCGTTTATTTGGAAGCCGCCAGTTTGCGCATGCTGTTTTTGGGTTTTGCCGCAGGCTTGCCCTTGCTCTTGGTCCTCGGCACCTTGAGCTTTCGCTTGCGTGAGGCTGGTATCGACCGCAGCACCATTGGCTACCTCAGTTGGGTAGGGCTGGCCTATGGCTTTAAGTGGGTATGGGCGCCGTTGGTCGATCGCATGCCAATTCCTTGGCTAACACGTTCTTTAGGCCGCAGACGCAGTTGGCTGTTGTTGGCACAGGCCATGGTCATGTTGGGCCTGGTGGGCATGGCGTTCAGCGACCCCTCGCTCACGTTAGGACCTGTGGTTTGGTGTGCTTTGTTGGTGGCTGTTGGTTCGGCCACTCAGGACATTGCGCTCGATGCATTTCGCATCGAGTCAGCCGACCCGACACAACAAGCGGCTTTGGCGGCCAGTTATCAAACGGGTTATCGGTTGGCCATGATTTGGGCTGGTGCAGGTGTGTTGTGGGTGGCCGCTTGGGTGCAGGGCGAGAATGCCAGCGGCTACATGCATGCAGCCTGGCAGGCAGCCTATTTGGTCATGGCCGTCAGCATGTTGGTGGGTGTGATCACGGTGCTGCGCTCGCATGAGCCCAAGCCGGCTGAATTGCCGCCATCTAAAAATGTGAAGGAATGGTTGCAAGGCGCGCTGATTGAGCCCTTTGTCGATTTTGTCAAACGCTACAAATGGCAGGCAGCCTTGATTTTGAGCTTGATTGCCGTCTACCGGATCAGCGATGTGGTGATGGGCATCATGGCCAATCCGTTTTACGTAGACATGGGTTACACCAAAACGGAAGTGGCCAGCGTGACCAAAGTGTATGGCGTACTGATGACCCTCTTGGGCGCGTTTGTGGGCGGTGTCATGGCTTTGCGTTGGGGTGTGATGCGCATTTTGATGCTGGGGGCCTTGCTCAGTGCCTTGAGCAACTTGTTGTTTGCTTGGTTGGCAGGCCATGGCCACGATGTGCACGCACTGATTGTCGTTGTATCTGCAGACAACTTGGCCAGTGGCATTGCTTCAGCTGCGTTCATTGCCTATTTGTCTTCTCTGACCAACATCAAATACTCTGCGACGCAATATGCTTTGCTCAGTTCCATGATGCTGCTTTTACCCAAATTCATTGCGGGATTCTCGGGTGATTTTGTCAACGCCCATGGCTATGCCGACTTCTTCAATGCCACGGCCCTTTTAGGGATGCCAGTGCTCATTTTGGTGGCCTTGGCTGCGCATTTTCAACCCCCTTCAGAAGACTGATTTACGAAACTTTACGAGCGCTTCAAACATTCACGACGCGTTTCGTCTTTTCAGAGCGCATCATGTCGCATGTGCGGCAGTTGATAGAAAGTATGAACACACAAGTTTTGATGATTGAAGATGACGAACGCCTGGCCAAAATGGTGGGGGATTACCTTCGACAGTCAGGCTTTGGTTTTTCGCATGCGGCCGATGGCGCCAGAGGTTTGAGTGAGGTTCAAAAAAATGCCCCTCATTTGGTCATTTTGGATTTGATGTTGCCCGACATGGACGGTCTTCAAGTGTGCCAAAAAATTCGCGCTTTGGCTGGCGAGTTAGGCCAAACGCCAGTCCTCATGCTTACCGCCAAAGGCGACCCCATGGACCGCATTGTGGGCTTAGAACTGGGCGCTGACGATTACTTGCCCAAACCGTTTGCGCCGCGTGAGTTGCTGGCCCGCATCCGCGCTGTTTTGCGGCGTCAATCAGATTCTGGTTCTGGCAAAAACACGCGCTTGCAATTTGGCAGTTTAGAAATTGACCGTGATGCACGCACAGTGTCCGTGAAGGGCCAAGTTTGTGAACTCACCTCCTACCAATTTGATTTGTTGGTGGCCATGGCAGAGCGCGCGGGGCGGGTTTTGTCACGCGATCAAATCATGGAAGCGGTGCGTGGCCGCGAACTCGAAGCATTTGATCGCTCCATCGATGTGCACATGGGCCGCATTCGCATGGCCATTGAAGATGACCCCAAAATGCCCGAAAGAATTTTGACGGTTCGCGGTGTGGGCTACGTGTTTACCAAACAGCAGAAGTAATTGCGCCATGTCTTGGTTTGCTTCTATTTCAAAACATTTGTATTTGCGAATTTGGCTCGCTGTGGTCTTGGGCGTTGCTGCCCTCATGCTCTTGGTCGGTTGGGCATGGAGTTTGTCGGTAGAGCATGTGGCGCACAACGGCCCGCAGGGTGTGCGTGAATTGCAAGTTCGCAATGCGCAGGGCGAATTGTTGGACTCAGTGCCAGGCCAGTTGCAGCGCGGCGTAGGCGTGAGCTTTGAAGTGACCTTGCCAGATGGACAAAAGCTCAACCTCTTGCTGCCGCGCCGTCCGCCGCCAGGCGGCCCCATGCCGCCGGGCCCAGGCTTTGCACCCGAAGCAGGCAGGCAGATGGGTCACGGGCCTGGTGGGTTCAACCGCGGCATCGGTGTTCTGCCGCGAGACTTGTCGCCTTGGTGGGCACGGCCTCCCTATGGGTTTGTGTGGATGCTGTTGTTGGTGGGTTTGGCGGTGGCGCTGGGCGTTTATCCCATTGTGCGCAAACTCACTCAGCGGTTAGAGGCCTTGCAACAAGGTGTTCAGCGTTGGGGGGAAGGCGATCTGACCGTGCGCATGCCCGAGCAGGGCCAAGACGAGGTTGCCGACTTGTCACGCAGATTCAATGCGGCAGCCGAACGTGTGCAAAATCTGATGAGCTCGCAGCAGTTGTTGTTGGCATCCCAAAAGTCATTGCTGGCCAATGCTTCGCACGAATTGCGCTCACCGCTTACACGCATTCGCATGGGGCTTGAATTCATGGGAGGCGACAACCCTGAATTGGCCAAGCAAGAAATCGCACGCAGCATTGCAGAACTAGATCAGTTGATCGATGAAATTTTATTGGCCAGTCGTTTGGATGCACAAGAGGCCGACTTGGGCACTGTCGAAGTGGTTGATGTGATGGGTTTGTGTGCCGAAGAAAGCGCACGAGTGAGCGCAATTTTTGAAGTGCAAGAAGGCGTGCAAAAAATTGAAACGCTTGGTGTGGTGAAGTTGCTGCGTCGCTTAATTCGAAATCTGCTTGAAAATGCCGGACGGTATGGTGCGATCACCGGGCCCGATGATGTTCAACTGACTGCTTCAGTGACAACAACCGAAATTGTTTTGATGGTTTGCGACCGCGGGCCGGGCGTGCCTGTGGCCTATCGCACGAAAATTTTTGAAGCCTTTTTTAGACTGCCCGGTGCAAGCGAGCGAGCAGGCAGTGTGGGCTTGGGCTTGGCCTTGGTAAAGTCCATTGCCGAGCGTCACAAGGGTCAAGTCAGTTGCGAGGACCGAATGGGCGGCGGCGCTTGTTTTGTGGTGCGCTTGCCCAGAGCCTGAATCGGTGCTTGAATCAGTGGCCGTGGCCAACAGTTTCGCCCGCTTTCAGTTGGAACACTGTGCCGCAGTAAGGGCACTTGGCATGACCTTCGCGAGCCACATCCAAGTAAACCTTGGGGTGGTTGTTCCAGACCTTCATGTCGGCCTTGGGGCTGGGACAAAAAACACCACCCTGTGGATTTAAATCTTTGGCCAGAAGTTCAATAGCTTGGCTCATGAGCAGGATCCTTCTTTGAATTAAACGTGCGTCAACCAGTGAGCGTATTTGGGATTCTTGCCGTTCACGATGTCAAAGAAACCTGTCTGAATTTTTTCAGTGATTGGGCCGCGACTGCCTGCGCCAATTTCAATGCGGTCGAGTTCGCGAATGGGCGTGACTTCGGCCGCAGTGCCTGTGA
>CANNNB010000064.1 GCA_947505995.1 Comamonadaceae bacterium | reverse complement strand
GTGGTCAACGTGACCAATCGTGCCAACGTTGACGTGCGGTTTTGTCCGCTCAAATTTCTCTTTTGCCATTTCTCGACTCCGAAAAAAACATTAAAAAAACAATACTCGAATCTTCATGACCCGAATCTACATGACTCAAATCAATGGTGCCCATGGCGGGAATCGGACCCGCGATCTCTCCCTTACCAAGGGAGTGCTCTACCACTGAGCCACATGGGCGCTCTTCAATTACGCACTCTCTTGCTAACCAAAACTCTTTTGCAAACTCATTACAAGTTTTTCTTTAACTTCATCAGTCATTTATTTTTTGAATTGCATTGATCAAAAACTGGAGCGGGAGACGGGAATCGAACCCGCGTCATTAGCTTGGAAGGCTAGGGTTCTACCATTGAACTACTCCCGCATTGAATGCAGCAGAGTCAGGTCCAACATCTGGTTTTGCTAAGCTAAAAGCCAAACCGATGCGTTCATCTGATTCCAAACGCTCTCTGTTTTTGAACCACAGTTTTTACAAACTGCTTTTAAAAAACAATTGACAAAATAAATGACAAATTAAGTTTTGCTGGTGGAGGAGACTGGATTCGAACCAGTGTAGGCGTAAGCCAACAGATTTACAGTCTGCCCCCTTTAGCCACTCGGGCACCCCTCCTCAGCGAATCTGGGATTATGCCACTTTTTTCCAGCCCCCCGCAAGCCTCAGTTCAGAAATTACCAAAGGATTGGATTTTTCTGTTGCCCCTGTAACCAGCGGTTTACCTGACCAAAATGACCGCAACCCACGAACGGCTTTGGCGGACGCAAAGCAGACAAAGGCGAAGGGTGGTTGGCCTTCAAAACCAAGTGCCGGCCCCGCTCATTCAAAGCCTCAATCAGGCCTGACTTGCTTTGAGCATGCGCACCCCACAACAAAAATGCTTTGGGCTCTAAGTGGCTTGCCAATGCTTGAATTATTTTGTCAGTGAGCACTTCCCAACCCCAATCGCTATGACTGGCAGGAATTGACTGCTCTACAGTCAGTGCTGAGTTGAGCAGCAGAACGCCTTGTTCAGACCAGCGTACCAAGCTGCCTGCATCGGGGCCCGAAGGGATGTGGGCCCCCACGTCGCGTTGAATTTCTTTGAAGATATTGCGCAAGCTGGGTGGGATTTTCTGACCCGACCCCACAGAAAACGCCAAACCCTGCGCTTGATCAGGGCCGTGATAGGGGTCTTGTCCCAAAACCACCACTTGCACTTTTTCAAACGAGGTGAGGGCCAAGGCACGGTAGGGCGAATGCGGAAAGAACACACGACCCGCGGCCAAGCCAGCTTGCACTTTAGCGTCCAAATCAAGGCCGGCGGGGCTGCCCCAAAAGTCGCTTAATAGTTCGCGCCAAGGACTAGCCAGCCCCTTGGTGGAGGCTGGCCAATCGGTTGCAAGCAACTGATTTGAGGGTGATGTCGCCGCCAAGTGGGCGCCATTTTCACGAAACAAGTCGGTTTGGTACGACCGCATGTTGGCTGGCGACTCTCAATGAAAGAGGTTGGCCAGCGCTTTGCCAGGATCGGTCGCACGCATAAAGGCTTCGCCTACCAAAAAGGCATTGACATGCGCTTCGCGCATTTTTTGCACATCTGCTGTCGACAAAATGCCGCTTTCCGTGATCAAGATTCGGTCAGCGGGGACGTCTTTCAACATGCCCAAGGTGGTGTCTAAGCTGACCTCAAAGGTCCGAAGGTTGCGATTGTTGATGCCGACCAAGGGCGTCTTGAGTTTCAAAGCTCGGCTCAATTCATCTGCGTCATGCACTTCTACCAAAACCGCCATGTCCAAACTGCGAGCTATGGCCTCTAGGTCCTTCATTTGGGCATCGTCCAAGCACGCTGCAATGAGCAAGATACAGTCGGCCCCCATGGAGCGGGATTCATAAATTTGATAGGCATCGACCATGAAGTCTTTGCGCAGCACAGGCAAATCGCAACTGGCTCGGGCTTGTTTCAAATAATCGCTGCTGCCTTGAAAAAATTGAACGTCCGTGAGAACAGACAAACATGCAGCACCGTGCTCTGCATAACTTTGCGCAATGTCGGCTGGCATAAAGTCTTCGCGCAAGACGCCTTTAGAAGGGCTGGCTTTTTTAATTTCAGCAATGACCGCCGCTTCTTGCTTGGCAATTTTTTGTTGGATAGCGCCCACAAAATCGCGCGTTAACACACGACTTTCTGCATCTGCACGAGTCGCTTGAAATGATTTTGTTTTGGAAGCCAATGCAATTTCTTCATGCTTGACGGCGACAATTTTTTTCAGAATATCACTCATGCTGCATTGCCTGATTTTTGGGTGAAAGCGACAAATTGCGCCAACTTTTCTTTGGCTGCGCCAGACTCAATAACCTGTCGCGCTAAAGCAATCCCATCTTTGATGGAGGCCGAGACGTTTGCGGCATACAAAGCTGCACCCGCATTCAAAATAACAATGTCGCGCGCTGCGCCAGCCTCGTTGTTCAAAACGCCGCGTAAAACAGCTTGCGATTCTTCGGGTGTTTCGACGCGAAGCGATCGGTGACTGGCCATGGCCATGCCAAAGTCTTCCGGATGAATTTCATATTCAGAGAGATGGCCATCTTTCAATTCACCCACCAAGGTGGCTGCGCCCAAGCTCACTTCGTCCATGCCATCGCGGCCGTAGACCACCAGCGCATGCTCGGCACCCAAGCGTTGCAAGGCGCGAATTTGAATACCCACCAAATCGGAGTGAAACACGCCCATCAAAATATTGGGAGCGCTTGCGGGATTGGTCAGCGGCCCCAAAATATTGAAGATGGTTCTGACGCCCAACTCCTTGCGCAAAGCTGCCACATTTTTCATGGCGGGGTGGTGGTTAGGCGCAAACATAAAACCAATGCCCACCTCTTGCACGCACTGCGCAATTTTTTCAGGCGTCAAGTTGATATTGGCGCCCAAACTTTCAAGCACATCGGCACTGCCCGACTTGCTGCTGACGCTGCGGCCGCCATGCTTGGCCGTTTTAGCGCCTGCCGCTGCAGCCACAAACATTGAGCAGGTTGAGATATTGAAGGTGTGCGAGCCATCACCGCCAGTGCCAACAATGTCCAGCAAGTGGCGCTTGTCGGGTACATTGACTTTGGTCGAAAACTCGCGCATCACTTGTGCTGCCGCGGTAATTTCACCGATGGTTTCTTTCTTCACGCGCAAGCCTGTAATAAGGGCTGCGGTCATTAAAGGTGATAACTCACCATTCATGATCATGCGCATGATTTTCAACATTTCATCGTGAAAAATTTCACGATGCTCAATGGTTCTTTGCAATGCTTCCTGCGGGGTGATGGGCATGGTGGTCTCTAATTTTGAATTCATGAAAATGGGAGTGTTGGTTTGGCTTTGTCAATCAAGTGCCAAAGAACTGGCGAATGACCGCAATGGCGCGGTCAACACCGGCACGGTCTACATCTAGGTGCGTGACAAACCGGAGTCGGTACAAGCCGGTCATGTCAACACCTTCTTTTTTCAGGTGCGCTTGCAAGGCCGCACCGCGGGCTTTGGCTTCACCCACCAAATCAACAAACAAAATGTTGGTTTGCGGGGTTTCAATTTGCAGGCCAGGAATACCCGCCAAGCCCTGCGCGAAATGCGCCATGAGTTGGTGGTCTTGTGCAAGTCGTGTCACATGGTGGTCTAAGGCATAAGAAGCGGCAGCCGCCATGAAGCCCGCTTGGCGCAGACCACCCCCAGCCATTTTCCGCAGGCGATAAGCTTTGGCAATGAACTCTTTGGAGCCACACAAGGCTGACCCCATGGGTGCGCCCAAGCCTTTGCTAAAGCAAACAGAGACACTGTCAAAACATTGCGTGATGTTTTTGACTTCATCGTAAGGCGATGTGCCCAATGCTGTCGCCTGTGCCACCGCTGCATTGAACAAGCGTGCACCATCGAGATGACGAGCCAAACCCTTTTGCTTTGCAAAACTGCTGAATGCGTTCAAATAACTTTGGGGCAACACTTTGCCACCCCATGTATTTTCCAATGTCAACATTTTGGTTTTTGCAAAATGCGCGTCATCGGGTTTGATGCTGGCTTCAATGTCTTCCAAAGCCAAACTGCCATCGGCTTGCTGCGTCAGTGGCTGCGGCTGGACGCTGCCAAACACCGCTGCTCCGCCACCTTCCCACCTGTAGCTGTGGGCCATCTGCCCCACAATGTATTCGTCACCCCGCTGGCAGTGCGACAAGATGCCACACAAATTACTTTGCGTGCCAGTGGACATGAAAAGGGCTGCCTCAAAGCCCAACATCTTGGCTGTTTTTTCCTGCAACTCATTCACACTGGGGTCGTCGCCATACACATCATCGCCTACCAATGCTTGGCTCATGGCTTCACGCATGCCGGCTGTTGGTCGAGTGACTGTGTCGCTTCGAAGATCGACACGATCTGAAGAATGAATGGTGGTGTTCATGTCAGTGTTCTTCCAAGAAGTTTTTCAGCATGGCATGGCCATGCTCTGTGAGAATGGATTCGGGGTGAAACTGAACCCCTTCAATGGCCAAGCTTTTGTGGCGCACACCCATGATTTCACCATCATTGGTCCAAGCTGTCACCTCCAAATCGGCTGGGCAACTTGCACGCTCAATGGCCAGGGAGTGATAACGGTTGACTGAGAATTTTTCTGGCAGGTTTCTAAACACACCCTGCTGCGTGGTTTGAATGACACTGGTTTTGCCGTGCATTAGTTCTTGTGCTCGCACAATCTTGCCGCCAAAAGCAGCACCAATGCTTTGATGGCCCAAGCACACGCCCAAAATAGGCAGCTTGCCTGCAAAGTGCCGAATGGCCGCCACAGAAATACCAGCCTCTGCGGGTGAGCAAGGCCCAGGCGAGATGACCAAGCGATCGGGCTTTTTGGCAGCAATGCCCTCAAGGTCAATTTCATCGTTGCGAAAGACTTCAATGTCGGCACCAAGTTCGCCAAAGTATTGAACGATGTTGTAAGTGAAGGAGTCATAATTGTCGACCATCAACAGTTTGATTTTTTTCATGTTGATTACTCCAAGCCTTCTTCCACCAACTCACTGGCACGCAACAAGGCGCGCGCTTTGTGCTCGGTTTCTTTCCACTCTAACTCTGGCACTGAGTCGGCCACCACGCCAGCTGCAGCTTGCACGTACAAGGTTTGATCTTTGATGATGCCTGTGCGAATGGCAATGGCCACATCCATGTCGCCTGCGTAGCTTAGATAGCCACAAGCACCGCCATACACACCGCGCTTCGTAGGCTCGAGTTTGTCGATGAGTTCCATGGCATGAACTTTGGGTGCGCCTGTGAGTGTGCCAGCTGGGAATGTGGCCTTGAGCACATCCATGTTGGTCATGCCCTCTTTCAAAATACCTTCGACATTGCTAACGATGTGCATCACATGGCTGTAGCGCTCAACCGCAAAAGCTTCGGTCACTTTCACGGAGCCTACTTTGGCAATGCGGCCAATGTCGTTGCGCGCCAAGTCAATTAGCATGACGTGCTCGGCTCGCTCTTTGGGATCGTTTACCAACTCGAGTTCGGCCGCCTTGTCTTTTTCAGGTGTTGCGCCGCGTGGCCTTGTGCCGGCCAAGGGTCGAATGGTGACTTTCACACCTTCTTCGGTTTGCTCTTGGCGTACCAAAATTTCTGGGCTGGCACCCACCACATGGAAGTCGCCAAAATTGTAGAAGTACATGTAGGGGCTGGGGTTGAGGGACCTGAGCGCACGGTACAAAGACAAAGGGCTTTCGGTAAAGCGCTTTTTAATGCGCTGACCCACCTGCACCTGCATGAAGTCGCCTGCTGCAATGAGCTCCTTGGCTTCCAACCCTGCCTTCAAATAATCTTCTTTTTTGAAGTCACGTTCAGAAGGATAAGTTTGAGTTGGCACAACCACCGGTGCGCTGACTGAATACTTCAATTGCTCTTTCAAGTCACGCAAACGTTTTTTGGCTTTGGCATAAGCTTCGGGCACGCCAGGGTCTGCATAGACCATCAAATAAAGTTTGCCAGACAAGTTGTCAATCACGGCCAACTCTTCGCATTGCAGCAGCAAAATATCGGGTGTGCCCAAGGTATCGGTTGGGCATGACCTCTCTAATTTTTTCTCGATGTACCGCACCGCGTCGTAACCAAAGTAACCAGCCAAACCGCCGCAGAAGCGCGGCATGCCAGGCCTGAGCGCAACTTTGAATCGCTTTTGATACTGCTCAACGAAATCGAGTGGGTTACCGGGTGCGGTTTCAATCACAACACCATCGCTTACAACTTCGGTACGTGCTTCATTGCCAAAGCCCTGCGCTTGTAAAAAAGTACGTGCAGGCAAACCAATAAAGCTGTAGCGGCCAAAACGTTCACCGCCGACTACCGACTCAAGCAAAAAACTGTATTTGCCGCCATCTTTGTGATGCGCCAATTTCAAATACAGCGAGAGGGGTGTTTCTAAATCTGCAAAGGCCTCTAGCATAAGAGGGATGCGGTTGAAGCCTTGTTGGGCAAGGCTTTTAAATTCTAGTTCTGTGATCACGATTGGGGCTCCGTATGTTTAGCCGGTTCATTCAAGGGGTTATGGTTCAAACACGAACCCCACTTTGGCAGCCAAGTTGCTGCCGGTTCTAGGCAAATTTAGACTGGCTGACGCCAAGACCAGGCTCCCCGGCTCAAAACGGCCGGCAGCTGGACTGCAAAGAATGAATGAAACAAAATCATGAGGATGCCAGTGTACCAAAGCTCTGACCCTTGCTCAAAGCAGAATTTCTGCCAAAGCGTCTAGGTGGAAATCAGCCTCTACTTCGCGGATGGGTTGGCCATGGTTGTAGCCATAGGTGAGCAACACCACTTTGCAGCCGGCAGCCCGGGCCGCTTGGGCGTCGTTGCTTGAATCGCCCACCATCAACACTTGATGCGGCGCAAAACCCAGCGCCTCGCAGGTTTTGTGCAAGGGCAAGGGGTCGGGCTTTTTGCGCTCAAAGGAGTCTCCACCAAACACAATGGGGAAGAATTCAGCCAAGCCTTTTTGCTTGAGCAGGGTTTGGGCCAAATCTTTGGGTTTGTTGGTCAAGCACGCCAGAGGCAAGCCCATGGCCGCCAAGCCCTCGAGCCCTTCAAAAACGCCTGGATAAACCGGGCTGGCCTGGCCATTCACGCGAAGGTAATGCGCTTGGTAAATTTCCCAAGCTTGGTGAAGTTGAACTTGGGTGGGCTGAGCTTCGGGGGAATGCAAATCAGCATTTGCAACCAAAGACATTTGCCGCTTGAGAACGCATTGAATCAGGTGCTCAGACCCCTTGCCCACCATGCCCTCAAGGTACTCGCGCCCCATGGGCGGCAGATTTAAATCCTGGAGCATCAAGGCCACCACAGCATCAAAGTCACCCATGGTGTCGACCAGCGTGCCATCGAGGTCGATCATGCAGGCCTCAACCTGCATGCCTAACAAATTAGCCACCGCTCAACTCCTGGCGCATGGCTTGAATGACAGCGGCGTAGTCGGGTTTGCCAAAAATAGCACTGCCCGCTACGAAGGTATCGGCGCCGGCATCGGCCACGCGGCGAATGTTGTCAACCTTCACGCCGCCATCGACTTCAAGTCGAATGTCTTTGCCCGAAGCATCAATCCATTTGCGTGCAAGTTCAATTTTGCGCAACGCGCTCTCAATGAAACTCTGACCGCCAAAGCCCGGGTTAACCGACATGATCAAAATAAGGTCTATGTCTTCGATGACCCACTCCAATACGTCAAGCGACTCGGCTGGGTTGAACACCACGCCGGCTTTGCAACCCTTGGACTTGATGGCTTGCACACTGCGGTGCACATGGGTGGAAGCATCGGGGTGAAAACTAATGAGGTCGGCACCGGCATCGGCAAAGGCTGCGGCCAAGGCGTCTACAGGTTGCACCATGAGATGCACATCAATGGGCACATCTTTGCCATCGGGTGTTTTGGCATGGGGCTTGAGCGCCTGACAAATCATGGGGCCGAATGTAAGGTTGGGCACGTAATGGTTGTCCATTACATCGTAGTGAATCCAGTCGGCGCCAGCGGCAATGACGTTGCGCACTTCTTCGCCCAAGCGGGCAAAGTCGGCGGACAACAGCGAAGGGGCAATGCGGTAAATGGTCATGGCCGAATTGTCTCATTTTGCGGCCCTGCTGTTACGACAAGATGCACCCGTTTAAGACGAAATTTGGGTTGAAACTTAAGCTTTGGCTTTGGCTTGCAATTTAGATTGCGCTTGAGGTTATGCTTGGGTTTATGGGCGAGTTTGATCTGATCGAAACCTATTTCAAGCGCCCCCCGCGCCATGCCACGCTGGGGGTCGGAGACGATTGCGCGCTTTTGTCTGTCACAGCAGGTCAACAGTTGGCCGTCTCTAGCGACATGCTGCTCGAAGGTCGCCACTTTCTCTCGACAGTCAACCCTCAACATTTGGGGCACAAAGCGCTGGCCGTTAACCTGAGTGATTTAGCCGCTTGTGGTGCTCAACCCAAAGCCTTTTTGCTGTCGCTGGCACTGCCCGAAGTGGTACCGGATTGGCTGTCTGAGTTTTCAAAAGGCATGTGGGCATTGGCCGACGCCCATCATTGCGATTTGATTGGCGGCGACACCACACGCGGGCCCTTGAACATTTGCATCACCGTCTTGGGTGAAGTGCCACAAGCCATGGCTTTGCTGCGCAGCGGTGCCCAAGTGGGCGACGACATTTATGTCAGTGGTCATTTAGGCGATGCGCGTTTGGCCTTGGAGGTTTTTCGAGGTACTTTGAGTGTGCCGCAAGCGGTGTTGGAAGTCGCCCGGATGCGCATGGACAAACCCACGCCCAGAGTGGCGCTAGGTTTGGCACTGCGCGGCCTTGCTCACGCTGCCGTCGATGTCAGCGATGGCTTGCTGGGCGATTTGCAACACATCTTAAAAGCCAGTGGCGTGGGAGCAGAAATTGACACACAGCAAGTGCTAAACACGATGGCGTGCGCTCAAAGCTCAGGCTTAACCCAAGATGAGTTGCTGCGTCTCACATTAGCCGGCGGTGATGATTACGAGTTGGTTTTCACGGCGCCTGAAACTCAACGCCAAGCCATTGGCGCCGCCAGCGCAAGTTCGGCCACCCCGGTCACGCGCATTGGCAAAATCACAGCACCTTCCAATTTAAGCTTGCTTGACAGCAAAGGCCAGCGCCTGCCCAATTCGTTTGATTCTTTTGACCACTTCAAAACACCATGAGACCTGATGCCAGCTTCATGGTTCGACATCCAGCACATTGGATTGCGCTGGGCTTTGGTTCTGGACTTTCACCGAAAGCACCTGGCACCATAGGCACGCTTTGGGCGTGGCTCAGTTGGTGGACGTTTCAAGATTTTTTCTCTGTTGGCGAACAAGCTGTGATCATTTTGTTGGCCAGCTTGGTAGGTGTTTGGGCATGCAAAGTGACGGCCCAGAATTTGGGAATCTCTGACCCGGGTGCCATCGTCTGGGACGAGGTGGTGGCCTTTTGGTTGGTGCTGATGCTGCTGTCACCTGCCGATTTCAAAACCCAACTGCTGGCCTTTGCATTGTTCAGATTCTTTGATGCGGTCAAACCAGGCCCCGTGGCATGGGCCGACCAATTGTTCAAAGGATTTGGTTGGCGCGGTGCGTTTGGCATTTTGTTCGATGATTTCGTCGCAGCTTTTTGCACGCTGCTTTGTTTTGCAATTTGGAGAGCCTGGTGACACCCTACCTCGAATCACTTTGTGAATCACTTGCCCAAGTTTTGCTTGCAAACAAACTTTGCATGGCCACAGCCGAGAGTTGCACAGGTGGCTTGATTGCCGCCAGTTGTACCCAATTGTCTGGGTCCAGTGTTTGGTTTGAACGTGGGTTTGTGACCTATTCCAATGCAGCCAAATCTGAGTTGCTGGGCGTGCCTTCTTCTCTCATTGAGGTGCATGGTGCTGTGAGTGAGGAAGTTGCCAAAGCCATGGCCATGGGCGCTTTGAAGCACTCAGCGGCCGATTGCAGCGTGGCTGTCACGGGCGTTGCCGGCCCGACTGGTGGCTCTGCTGCCAAACCTGTGGGCACGGTTTGGTTGGCTTGGGCATGGCGTGACTCGCAGCAAGCCATGCACTGTGAAGCCATGCTTCAGCAATTGAAGGGAACGCGCTCTGAGGTTCGCTATGCAAGCGCCGAGTTGGCGCTTGCTCACTTAAGCGTGGTAGCGAAAAAGACAATTGCCATGCTTCAAAAATAGGCAAAAAAATACCCACCGAGGTGAGTATTTTTCAATTAACTACAAGATCTGGTCTTGGTTTAATTTGGTTGCGGGGGCCGGATTTGAACCAACGACCTTTGGGTTATGAGCCCAACGAGCTACCAGACTGCTCCACCCCGCGGTAAAAACGAGAGTATACCTTGCTACGCAGCTTTAATACTTAAGAATTTAAAATTAAAGCTGAGACAGCTTCATTTACGCGGCAGGCGCTTGATCGGCCACATCAGGACGATCAACCAATTCAACCAAAGCCATGGGTGCGTTGTCGCCAACGCGGTAACCCATTTTCAAGATGCGTGTGTAACCACCGGGGCGCTTGTTAAAGCGGGGGCCGAGGTCTGTGAACAGCTTGGTCACGCTGTCGCGATCGCGCAGGCGGTTGAAAGCCAAGCGGCGGTTGGCCACTGTGTCGACCTTGGCCAATGTGATCATAGGCTCGATCACACGGCGCAGTTCTTTGGCCTTTGGCACTGTTGTTTTGATGACTTCGTGCTCAATGATGGAGTTCATCATGTTTTGCAACATTGCCAAGCGGTGTGAGCTTGTGCGGTTTAATTTACGTAGTCCGTGTCCGTGACGCATGGTGCTAATCCTTTCTTTATTAATCAGGCAGCCGTATCAGGTACTGCCCGTGCACTGCCCACCTCTTTGGTGCAGGTGGGACTTTTTTTAAACGCAGTATGAGGTGCGTATCAATTAACGCTTTTCTAAACCAGCGGGTGGCCAGCTTTCGAGCTTCATGCCCAATGTCAAACCACGTGAGGCCAAAACTTCTTTGATCTCGTTGAGTGACTTGCGACCCAGGTTAGGGGTCTTGAGCAATTCGTTTTCGGTACGCTGAATGAGGTCACCGATGTAGTAAATGTTTTCTGCTTTGAGGCAGTTGGCAGAGCGAACAGTCAGTTCGAGCTCGTCCACTGGGCGCAGCAAAATAGGATCGAAGCTGC
>CANNNB010000063.1 GCA_947505995.1 Comamonadaceae bacterium | reverse complement strand
CATGCTGACCGATACTTTGCCCAAGCCTTTACAAAAAGCATGTGCCGGATTGGTGCATTTGTGCATGATGGGCATTTGTATTTTTGTGATGGTGTGGGGTAGCAAGCTGTCCATGGAAACCATGGGGCAGACCTTGGGCGACTTGCCCTTTATGGCGGTTGGCTGGACTTACATGCCTTTGCCATTGGGTGCATTGATGACGTTGATATTTGTTCTAGAGATTTTGTTTTGGGGCCCTGCACACGAACGTGCTGTGGTGGTTTTTGACCACGAAGGTCCTACATCGGCTGAGGCAATTTGATCATGGATGCACTGGTTTTAATTGGCAGTTTTATCTTGTTGATGCTGGTGGGCATGCCCGTGGCATATGCCTTGGGCCTCGCCGCCTTGATCGGGGCGATGTGGATTGACCTGCCGCTGGATGCGGTGATGATCCAGATGGCCAGTGGCGTCAACAAATTTTCCTTATTGGCCATTCCCTGCTTTGTACTGGCGGGTGCGATCATGGCCGAAGGCGGCATGTCCAGGCGCCTTGTCGCGTTTGCCGGTGTGCTTGTCGGTTTTGTGCGTGGCGGCTTGTCGCTGGTCAACATTCTGGCGTCCACTTTTTTTGGGGCTATTTCCGGTTCTTCTGTGGCTGACACCGCATCCATTGGCTCAGTCCTCATTCCCGAAATGGAAAAAAATGGTTATCCACGGCCATTTGCCACTGCTGTTACCGTGAGCGGCTCCGTGCAGGCCATTCTGATTCCACCTAGCCACAATGCAGTGATCTATTCGATGGCGGCCGGCGGTACAGTGTCGGTAGCCGCCTTGTTTATGGCGGGTGTCTTCCCGGGTTTGCTGCTGGGGCTGTGTTTGGCGATTTATTGCCTCTATGTGGCACGCAAGGAAAACTACCCCAAAGGTCGCGTTATCCCTATGAAAGAGGCGCTCAAAATTTGTGCCGACGCGATGTGGGGTTTGATGACCATGGGCATCATCTTGGGGGGTATTCTGAGCGGTGTTTTCACTGCCACAGAATCGGCCTCGATCGCGGTCGTGTGGGCCTTTTTTGTGACGATGTTCATTTACCGTGACTACAAGTGGAAAGACCTTCCCAAACTGCTGCACCGCACCGTCAAGACAGTGACGATTGTGATGATCTTGATCGGTTTTGCGGCGAGCTTCGGCTACATCATGACCATGATGCAGATCCCCCTTAAGATCACTGCGATCTTCACTTCATTGAGCAACGAGCCATGGGTTATTTTGGCTTGCATCAACATCATGCTGTTGGTGCTGGGCACCCTGATGGACATGGCGCCGCTGATCCTGATCCTCACGCCTATCCTGTTGCCTGTTATCAAAAGCATCGGCATTGACCCGGTTCACTTTGGCATGATCATGATGGTCAACCTTGGCATCGGCCTGATCACTCCACCTGTCGGGGCTGTACTGTTTGTGGGTAGCGCTGTGGCCAAACTCAAGATTGAGCAAGTGGTCAAGGCCATGAAGCCCTTCTTTGTGATCTTGCTCTTTGTGCTGATGCTGGTGACGTATGTTCCCCAAATTTCGCTGTGGTTGCCACGCACTATGGGCCTTTAAAATCAAGCATGCCATTGCCTTTGCCTTTGGTGCTGGTCACCCATCCCCATGAGCGGCTGGCCACTTACTTCGGCCAGCAGGCGCTGGCCAATTTGCAGGGCTTGGCCCGCGTCAAACTCAATCCCGATGCGCACGACTGGTCAACCCCGGAGCTGATCGAGGCCGCGCAGGGTTGTGACGTGTTGATCGCTTACCGCCAAACTGCACTCACTGCGGAATTCTTTGCTGCAGTGCCGGACTTGTTGGCGGCCGTGCGTTGTGCGGTTGACATCCGCACGATCGACGTCGCAGCGGCTGGTCGCGAGGGAATTTTGGTGACCCAGGCCAGTGCCGGCTTTGGCCCTTCAGTGGCCGAATGGATAATTGGTGCCATGATCGATTTAAGCCGCAACATCAGCACATCGGCTGCAGCCTACTGGCAAGGCCAGTTCCCATCACCGCGCATGGGTCGTGAATTGCGCGGTGCATGCTTGGGCATCATCGGTTACGGAGAAATCGGTCGTCATGTGGCGCGTCTGGCTCAGGCGTTTGGCATGCGTGTGTGCGTATACGACCCTTATGTTCAGACGCCAGATCCTGCCATTGAGTCGCTGGGTTGGCATGAACTTTTGGCCTGTGCAGACCATGTGGTCTGCCTTGCTTCAGCAACGCCTGAAACGGAAAAGTTGATCAATGCGCAGGCCTTGTCGCGCATGAAACCCTCTGCCTTTTTCATCAATGCATCGAGGGGTCAGCTGGTGGACGAGCCGAGCCTTTTGCAGGCCTTGGAGCGGGGGGAGCTGGCAGGCGCCGCTTTGGACGTGGGGTCCGCAGCAGACCAGATGCCGTCACTTGAATTGGCGCGACATCCCCGTGTCATTGCCACGCCGCATGTCGGTGGACTCACACCTCAAGCAATTGCTCACCAGGCCCTGGAAACTGTAGAGCAGACGCGGGGCATCTTGCAAGGACGCATGCCTCACGGGGCCGTCAATCCGGCTCAGGCGTCGCGTTTGACTTCACGGATGCCATCATGAGCACCGTTGTTTTAAACACGCCCCTTTCTGTCTTATTTGAAGTTCCGGCTGGCGCCTGCGATTGTCATGTGCACTTTTATGACGCTGAAGTGCAAGCCGATTTAGGGTTCACGCGTGTTGTGGTGTTGCAGCCTACGGGCTATGCTTTTGACATCTGAGCAGTCAATGGTTCTTGTTGTGTTTCTTTTCCTTCCAATCTGACCATGTCCCACGTTTATGTTTCCAACGCCGACAGCGGCGACATCACTGTGCTTCATATGGACCATGATGGCGGCTTGCGTTTGCAAAGTACGGTACTCGTGGGGGGCAACCTGATGCCCATGGCGATCTGCCCGAATCAGAAAGTGCTCTACGCGGTTCGGCGCAGTGATCCGATGGCGGTGGTCAGTCTGGCCATTGACCCAGTCAGCCGAGATCTGCACCGATTGGATGAGGCCGCATTGCCTGCCAGCATGGCCTACGTCAGCACCGACGTGGCAGGACGCTTTTTGCTGGCAGCCTCCTACCCCGAGCACCAGCTCACGGTCAGCCCCATTGCGCCCAATGGCACAGTTGGCCCTGTGCAACAGGTGCTGCACACAAGCCCCAATGCCCATGCCGTCTTGCCCTCCCCCTGCAATCGCTATGTGCTGGCCACAGCGCTGGGCGGTGGCGAACTCATGGTCTTTCGTTTCAACGCCGAGTCGGGCCAATTGATACCGGCTGCATCTTGGGCAGCGCGTGCAGGCGCGGGCCCTCGGCATTTCCGGTTTGACCCGCAAGGTCACCGTGTGTATTTACTCAACGAGATCGATGGGACAGTGGATGTACTGGCCTGGGACGCGGATCAGGCCAGCTTGAGCCTGTTGCAAACCGTGGACATTTTGCCGCCGGGTTTTACAGGCAAGCCTTGGGCGGCCGACCTGCTCCTGACGCCTGACGGGCGTCACCTGTACACCAGCGAGCGCACGTCCAGCACTTTGGCGCACTTCACGGTAGATGCCGAAACAGCTTGCCTTGTTGTTCGGGGCCACACGCCGGTTGAAACCCAGCCTCGAGGCTTTTCGATTGATCCGACCGGGCGGCATTTGCTGGTGGTGGGCCAGTTGTCGCACCACCTTAGCCGCTGGACGATTGACCAAGAGACGGGTCAATTGGACTTGCAACAACGCATACCTGTTGGTCAAGGCCCTAATTGGGTGGAGATCCTGGCATGAGCGACAGAAAAAAAACCGTAACGCCGCGTGTGGTGCGCATGCATTCGGCGGACAACGTGGCGATCGTGGTCAACGATGGTGGCTTGACCGCTGGCACAGTCCTGGACAAGGGCTTGGTCTTGCGTGACAAAGTGCCGCAAGGCCACAAAGTAGCGCTCAGTGATCTTGCAACTGGGCAAGCCGTCATGCGCTACAACGTACCGGTAGGCTATGCGCGGCAAAACATCCCTGCAGGCAGCTGGGTGCACGAGCGTTTGCTCGACACTCCGCCTGTGCGTGAGCTCCAAGGCTTGCCCATGGCGACCGTGAAGCCTGCGCCACAAGCTCCGCTGGAAGGCTTCACCTTCGAGGGTTATTTAAATGCCGATGGTTCGGTCGGCACCCGCAACTTGCTGGCGCTGACCACCACCGTGCAATGCGTGGCGGGCGTGGTCAAGATTGCGGTGGAACGCATTGAGCGCGAACTGCTGCCCCTGTATCCAAATGTGGACGGTGTGGTGGGGCTGGAGCACAGCTATGGTTGCGGTGTCGCCATCGATGCACCTGGCGCAGAAATTCCGATTCGGACCTTGCGCCACATCAGCCTGAATCCCAACTTTGGCGGTGAAGTGATGGTGGTGAGCTTGGGCTGTGAAAAGCTGCAACCTGAACGCTTACTACCCCCTGGCAGTTTTCCGATTCTGGATCAACGCGATTCTGGGGAGGGCCCAGATCTCGTGTGCTTACAGGACGATGCGCACGTGGGCCTGATGTCCATGATCGATCACATTGTGAACAGCGCAAGGCCCCATCTAGAGCGCCTGAACGCCCGCCGCCGCCAAACCGTGCCTGCCAGTGCTTTGGTGGTGGGCGTCCAGTGTGGCGGTAGCGATGCATTCTCGGGTGTGACCGCCAACCCAGCAGTAGGCTATATGACTGACCTGATTGTGCGTGCCGGTGGCACCGTGATGTTTTCTGAAAATACCGAAGTGCGCGATGCGGTGGATCAACTCACCAGCCGCGCCGCTACGCCAACTGTGGCTGAGGACATCGTGCGCGAACTTGGCTGGTACGACCATTACCTGGAACGTGGCCGCGTGGACCGCACCGCTAACACCACGCCCGGCAACAAGGCAGGCGGCTTGTCCAACATTGTTGAAAAAGCCATGGGCTCCATTGTGAAAAGCGGTTCAATGCCCATCCAACATGTGTTGGCGCCAGGTGAAAAACTCAAAGCTCATCAAAAGGGCTTGGTGTTTGCGGCCACGCCTGCCAGTGATTTCATTTGCGGCACTTTGCAATTGGCAGCTGGCATGAACCTGCATGTGTTCACCACAGGGCGTGGCACGCCTTATGGCTTGCAAGCTTGCCCCGTGGTGAAAGTGGCCACAAGAACAGAATTGGCTCAACGTTGGCATGACTTGATGGACATGAATGCTGGCCGTGTGGCCGATGGTGAGATCAGCATCGAAGAGGGTGGCTGGGAATTATTCAAGATGCTGTTGGACGTGGCCAGTGGCCGTAAAACTTGGGCAGAGCATTGGAAGTTGCACAACGCCTTGGTGTTGTTCAATCCTGCACCTATTACTTAAAATTGAAGGAGACAAGGATGAAAATGAAAAAATTAGTTTTTGGATTGATTGCGTCCATCAGCATTAGCAGTGCAATGGCATGGCCTGACAAACCTGTGTCTTTGGTTGTGCCATTTCCACCGGGCGGCTCTACGGATTTGATCGCAAGGACACTTGCACCCAAGTTACAAGAGCGTTTGGGCGGCACATTCATCATTGAAAACAAAGCGGGTGCAACCGGCACAATTGGTGCAGGTATCGTCACACGAGCGGCCCCTGATGGGCATACACTTTTCGTATCTTCGCTTGGGCCGTTTGTGATTGCGCCTCATTTGCTTGCCAAAGTGCCCTACGATGCTTTGAAAGATTTTGACTACATCACCATTGCTGTTCAAGCACCCAATGTTTTGGTCGTGCCAGCTAGCTCACCTCACAAATCGATGGCAGATGTGATTGCATTTCACAAAGCAAATCCCAATAAGTTCACACTGGCCTCTTCGGGAAATGGTAGCAGCGATCACTTAACGGCTGAACTGTTTTGGCAACAAACCGGAACCACTGGCATTCACGTGCCTTACAAAGGCGGTGGCCCAGTGATGACGGATTTGTTAGGCTCGCAAGTTGACGGCTCATTCATGAACATCAATACGGCCATGCCTCAAATTTTGGCTGGTAAATTACGCGCGTTGTCGATCACCAGTGTCAAGCGTTCGCCTTTGTTGCCTGCGGTGCCCTCATTGGAGGAGCTGGGCATTAAGGAAGCCAATGTTTACTCGTGGCAAGCCATCGCTGCGCCTAAAGGCCTTCCTGCAGATATCAAAGCTAAGTTGTATGCGGCCATTGTGGCGGGCTTGAACGATCCTGCGGTCAGACCTAAATTGCTTGAATTAGGATTTGAAATTGTAGCCAATACACCCGAGCAATTCTCAGCTTATCAAGCTGCAGAGTTTTCACGCTGGGCCAAGCTGATTCAATCTCGGAATATCAAAGCAGATTGAGTGCAAGAAGACAGTATCAACTGCTGCGGCCTACCAAGCTGTAAGCGCTGGTATTGTTTTCCAGCCATTGCTCAGAAAGCAAGGCGCTCTGTTGAGCAGGATGGAAGTCGGCTTTTTTGTAGGCCTTCCAATGACCTAGATTGCTTCTGAACAGTCCGTCTTTGGCTAACAACAACTGGTAGCCACTTTTCCAAGTGCTGAACTTGAACAAGCTGCCATCGCGCCACAGGTTGTGCATGGTTTGAAGCATGACATCGGTGAGGAAGGTGTAGGTCACGTAGTGAAAAATGCGAATGCGCCATTCTTCATTGCCACCCAGGGCTTTGTAAACGTCAAAGGCTGTGCAGCGGTGCTCAGCTTCTTCGGCGGCGTGCCATTGCCACATGGTTCTCAGGCGTGGCTCTGTTCCTTCAAAAATTTCAGAATGGCTTAACAGCCAGTCAGCAAAGATATCTGTGAAGTGTTCCGTGGCTGCTGTGGCCGCCAATTGTTGGCGCACGTTTTGATGGGCGTTGGCTTTGATGCGTTTTGCATTGCGCACCGCAATGATGTTCTTAAAACCTTGAAGTTCAATGTGGCCATTGAACAAAGCATGAATGCGGCGGTGCGTGGCCTCTTGGCCAATGAAGCCTTGAACTTCGGCTGCAAATTTTTCGCGCATGGCGGGGTCCATTTGCTTGGCACCTTCACGAACAGAGTCAATGAAAAACTGCTCGCCCACGGGAAAGCTCATAGACAATGCATTGAAGAACGCTGACTTGAAAGCGTCACCACCACACCAGCGCTGCTCAAAAGGCGTAGTGAGATCTACCAATAATTTTCTAACTGCAAGTTCAGACATGAGACTCTTTCAGGGTGACCGAGGGTTTTCGAGGGCTTCTCGGTAATCGCTTATTTTACTATATTTTCCATACATGAATGTATGTTTTTGTGACATCCTTGTTTTTAAAGGGTTTTTCTCTGATTTAGAGCAAAAGTTGGGTGGATTAACATACAAGCTTTTGAAACCCCCCTTTTTGGGCCACCTATGCTGAAGAAAATTGTCATTGCGTTCGGATTGTTTATTTCAGCCTTCGTGTTGGTGGTGGGCGGACTTTATGCCAAAGGCGGTCAAGCAGAGGTTCTTCTGTGGGTGGTCAAAATATTTTTAAGAGTTGAGCACGAGCCCAACAGAGAAGTGACTTGGGCTATTGCAAATGAAAAGTCGTCAAGCCCTGAAGCCAGTTCGGGCGCCAAACCACCCAACGTCATTTTAATTGTGGCCGACGATTTGGGCTACAACGACATCAGCTTGAACGGTGGCGGCTTGGCCAAGGGCACGGTGCCCACTCCCTTTATTAACAGTTTGGCCCAGCAAGGTGCCAATTTTGAAACCAGCTATTCGGGCAATGCCACCTGTGCACCTTCACGTGCCGCCATCATGACTGGCCGCTATCCCACTCGCTTTGGATATGAGTTCACCCCAACGCCCAAACAATTCATGAAAGTCATTGGCCATTACAAGGGCCCCAATCAAGTGCATGACGCCATCTACCACGCTGATCGTGAAAAAGACCTCATCCCTTATGAAACCATGGGACTGCCTCGCTCAGAAATTACGTTGGCCAAATTGCTCAAGGGGCAAGGCTATCGCACTCTGCATGTGGGCAAGTGGCATTTGGGCGATGCACCCGAATTCAGAGCCTATGTGCATGGCTTTGATGAATCTTTGTCATTTCCACATGCCAGCTCCCTTTTCTTGCCAGAGAAAGATCCCAATGTGGTGAACGCTCAGCAATCGTTTGACGTCATTGACAAATTTCAATGGGCCGCAGGCAGTTTTGGCATGCGCTTTAACAACAGCGAACTCTTCAAGCCTAAGCGCTACGTAACCGATTACCTCACTGACGAAGCCGAAAAAGCCATTGAGGCAAACCGAAATCAACCCTTCTTCCTTTACTTGGCCTACACCGCGCCCCACACGCCTTTGCAAGCCACCAAAGAAGACTACGAAGCACTGTCTCACATTGAAGACCACACATTGCGTGTTTACGCTGCCATGGTTCGCAACCTAGATCGCAACATTGGACGTGTGCTGCAAACTCTCAAAGACAAGGGCTTAGACGACAACACCATCGTGATTTTCACCAGTGACAACGGCGGTGCGCATTATGTGGGCCTTGATGGTTTGAACAGCCCTTACCGCGGATGGAAAGCCACGTTTTTTGAAGGCGGGATTAGAGTACCCATGTTCATGCGTTGGCCCGCTGGCATTCCAAAAGGTGTGAAGCCGCAACTGCCAGTCAACCACATGGATATTTTCACAACAGTGGCAGCTGCTACAGGGGCCAAGTTGCCCACTGACAGGCCCATGGATGGCATCAACCTATTGCCCCAAATAGCCAAGCCTGCAGACAAAGGCCCAGACCGGTCCTTGTTCTGGCGCACCGATACGTACCGGGTGATTCGAAAAGGCGATTGGAAATTACAGGTCACGCAAAACCCCAGAAAAGACTGGCTCTACCACCTAGCAGCAGACCCAACTGAAAAAGTCAATCTGGCAACGCAAGAGCCTGCCAGAGTGGCTAGCATGAAAAAAGAGCTTGAAGCGTTCAATGCCACGCAAGTGAAGCCTAACTGGCCTTCAATGGCCGAGGCGGCTATCAGCATTGATAAACATCTGCGGCAAAAATCGTTGCCAACCGACGAATACATTTACTACGGCAACTGAGCGCATGCGCAAGGCAATGAGCTCAGTTTTGCGAGCAGCAGCATTTTGAGTGCTTAGTTGGCGCGAATAAATGCCACCAAGGCCTGCGCCACTTCTTCTCCTTTGTCTTCTTGCACAAAGTGGCCTGCGCCGCGAATTTTGGTGTGGTTTTGACCCGCTGCGCCAGGCACTCTTTTTTGCCACATCCTTTCACCGCCTTTGGTCACAGGGTCACGTGTGCTGAACAAGGTGATGAAGGGCTTGGTCCAAGCTTTGTACATGTCCCATGCCTTCTCGTTGGCTTGCCTGGCGGGGTTGCTAGGGTGTATGGGGACCAGGGTTGGGAAGACTCTGGCGCCAACTTTGTATCGCGTGCTGGGGTAGGGCGCATCGTAGGCAGCCACGGCCTCATCGCTTAAGCCTTGAGCACAACCGAACCTCACAATTTTGCCAATGGGAAACCAAGGGCTGTACATGGCAAAGGCACGCCAGATGTGAAATGCGCGAGGAATTTTTTCATTGCCAGTAGGCAACCCTCCATTGCTCAAGGCAATGCGTGCAAACCGGTCCGGCATTTCGGTCACCATGCGCAGACCAATGAGTGAGCCCCAGTCTTGACAAAACAAAGTGATGTCTTTGGCATCGACAGATTCAAGCCAAGCGCTCATCCATTGCACATGGTTTTCATAGGTGTAGTCTGAGCGCTTGGTGGGTTTGTCTGTGCGGCCAAAACCCACTTGATCGGGCACCAAAACGCGCATGCCAGCACTCACCAAAATGGGAATCATTTTGCGATAAAGGAATGACCAAGCGGGCTCGCCGTGCATCAGCAGTACCGCAGGTCCGTCTTTGGGGCCTTCGTCAATGTAGGCAATGCGCAAGCCGCCAATTTCGATGTAATTTGGCGTGAAGGCAAAGTCGGGGAGGTTTTGGAATCTTTCTTCAGGTGTACGAAGGAAATTTTGAATGTGTGGGTGCTGGCGCATGTTTGTATTGACTGATGACTGAATTAAAAACGTGAACTGGGCTGAATGCTTTTTTGGCCTGCAGGCAGGCTTAAAACATCGCCATCTTTGGCCACTTGAATTTTTCCCTTAAAAGCTTTGTCTGTGCCTTTCAAGAAAATATCGACCAAGCCCGGTAGAGGCAAGGGCGGCGCTATGTGGTGAAGCATCAAATACCCAACCTCTGCTTTGCTTGCAATTTGCGCAGCTTCCACGGGGGAGGTGTGGTAGTTCGTAATGTCCTTCATCAGTTGTTCAAGCTTGTCGCGCTTGGCAACTTGGGCGCCCTCTTGGAGGAAAGTCATCATCTCCATCGACATGGCCTCGTGCATCAACACATCGACACCCTTGGCTTCCCGTTCTACATGCGCTGATGGTGTGGTGTCACCGCTGATCACAATGCTTCTGTCTTTGTATTTGATTTTGTAACCCACAGCCGGATGAATGGGCGCATGCGATACGCTGAATGCGTAGATTTGAGTGTCTGGACTTTCAAACACCAAGGTGGCTTTCTCATCTTGCAGTCCAAAAGTTTTGGGCACTGCGCCAAAGCCACTTTGCGGCAAAACAGCTTCGCCATGATGGGCCACACGATAGCCTTGGTCCAAGCTGTAGGCTTGCATAAAGCCTTTCACCACAGTGTCCACACCTTCAGGCCCGTAAACATTCACGGGTTGTGCGTTGGAATTGGACACCCAGCGTTGAAGCAGCAACTCGCCTAAGCCATCAATGTGGTCAGAGTGGAAGTGTGTGAGGAAAATGCCCTGAATGTTGCCTGCATTGAAGCCCATTTTGTTGATGTTGCGCGCACTGGTGTTGCCGGTGTCAAACACAAAAATTTGTTGACCTGCAATGACCAAGGTACAAGGCCCACCGCGCTTGTCATCAGGCATTGGGGAGCCCGCACCACACACGGCAATGTGCAAGCCATCGGGTAAATCTTTAATGGGATTGCTGCCCATTCGCTGGGCAGTCACGCGCTTTGCTATTTGCAAAGTAATGGGTTCTCGAAAGGCATACAAACTGCCTGCTAAAAGGGCCATCACAATGAGGGCTGAGCCCAGTTTTCCAATTTTCATGTTTAAACTCCAAAAATTCTGGCCAGTTGAACGCCAAAGCCTTGTATCCAAGGTGAGACGTATCTCAACTTAGGTCGATTGGCTTCCGACGCTTTAATAATTTGATTCACGATGCCCTGTGTGCTGCGTGCTTCCAGCAATTT
>CANNNB010000062.1 GCA_947505995.1 Comamonadaceae bacterium | reverse complement strand
CATTCCTGTTGAAGTGTTCCACCACGAAGTGGCTGGCGCAGGTCAAAATGAAATCGGCACTCGCTTTAGCACCCTGGTGCAGCGCGCTGACTGGACTCAAACATTGAAGTATGTGGTTTGGAACGTGGCCAACGCCTATGGCAAAACGGCTACTTTCATGCCCAAGCCTTTGGTAGGTGACAACGGTTCCGGCATGCACGTTCACCAGTCCATCTGGAAAGACGGCAAAAACTTGTTTGCCGGCAATGGCTACGCAGGTTTGTCAGACTTCGCGCTGTACTACATTGGCGGCATCATCAAGCACGCTCGTGCCTTAAACGCCATCACCAACCCAACCACCAACAGCTACAAGCGTTTGGTCCCTGGATTTGAAGCGCCTGTGAAGTTGGCTTACTCTAGCCGCAACCGTTCTGCTTCCATTCGCATTCCTCACGTTGCTTCTGATAAAGGTCGCCGCATTGAAGCGCGCTTCCCAGATCCAATGGCCAACCCTTACCTTTGCTTCTCTGCATTGATGATGGCTGGTTTGGACGGCGTGGAAAACAAGATTCATCCAGGCGAAGCTGCTACCAAAGATTTGTACCATTTGCCACCTGAAGAAGATGCATTGGTGCCAACCGTTTGCCATAGCTTGGACCAAGCTCTCGAGTATTTGGACAAAGACCGTGCCTTCCTTACCAAAGGTGGCGTGTTCACAGACTCCATGCTCGACGCTTACATTGAATTGAAAATGGGTGAAGTCACACGCTTCCGTCAAGCAGTGCACCCCATCGAATACGAGATGTATTACTCGCTGTAATTTGTAGCAAGTTTGGGCAGCTGAGCCCGACCCCGAAAAGGACGGCTCAGGCCGTCCTTTTTCATTCAAGAAAGATTTTTGAGACATGACTGTAGGCTTGCGACCGATGAAATTTCAATGGCAAATACGGCTCTTGGCATTGGCACTGCCTTTGTCTGCAGGTTTTGCGTTGGCTGATCAAGCTGTCTACAAGTGTGGCCAAGAAATAACCAATCAACCGAATGATCCCAGTCAGTGCCAAAAACTGCTGATCTCAAACCCGACCCAGATCGAGGGAACGCGCGTTCAAAATGGCCAGTCTCCAAAGACTGCACCAGGCGTTTCTGACAAGCTGGTTGAGCGAATTTCAGGCACATCCAGCAACCCTCAAGATGCGCACCAGCGAAATGCACAAGCGCGCACTATTTTGGAGGATGAGTGGCAGAAATTAAGCGCCCGACATGCCGAATTGGTGCGGATATTCAATGGAGGTCAACCTGCACTCCAAGAAGGCGAGTCTTTGCAAAACCCGCAGTACAAGCGGCGGGCTGCAGAAATGCAAACTCAAATTGAGCGCATGGCGCGCGACCTGATGGCTTTGAAAAGAGAGTTGACACGTCACTCTTCCAATCTGGCCTCCATGCAAACCAAGTGAAATTCAGATGGCGACAGTTTCAAAGCAATCTAGGTTGAGTTCTACCTCCCAAGCTAGGCCACAAGAGCGCAAGATGGATTTGGCAGACGCTTCACATAATCAACGCTTTCATGCCTTCGATTGGTTGGCCACTCCCATTGCCGTTTTACAAAGCAATGGCACAGTCGTTTTTGTCAACGCAGAATTAGAGGACGTGATTGGGCAGTCCAGAAGAAGCTTGGAAGGTGAATCCTTTTTGAATTTCTTTTCAGATTCTCAGCCTTTGTTGCACGCACTTTCTGGCGCCAAGGCCAATGAATTTGCGGCATTGCGTTACGACGCCGAGTTGCTGCGCATTAATCCTGAAGAGTCGCTTCCCGTTCATGTGATCGTGGCGCAGTCCGATCAATCCGACGAAGTGATCGTTGAATTGCTGCCCATTCAGCAGCAAACTCGGCAGGACAGAGAAGAGCGGCTGATTGACCAGGCCCAAGTCAACAAAGAATTGATTCGAAATTTAGCCCATGAAATTAAGAACCCATTGGGCGGCATTCGTGGTGCAGCGCAGTTGCTCGAAATGGAAATGGAGTCCAAAGAGCTGACTGAATACACCCAGGTCATTATTCGAGAAGCAGATCGATTGCAAACCTTGGTTGACCGGCTGCTGGCGCCGCATCGCCGACCCCACATGGTGGGTGATGTCAATATCCATGAGGTATGCGAACGAGTGCGCTCACTGATTGTGGCTGAGTTTCCAAGGGGCTTGCGGGTCGTTAGAGACTATGACACCTCCATTCCTGAATTCAGAGGAGACAGGGAACAGCTCATTCAGGCTGTTTTGAACATCGCACACAACGCTGCCTTGGCTTTGTCAGATCGAGTCATCGAGGGCGATGCACAACTTACTTTTAAGACGCGAATTACCCGTCAAGTGACCTTTGGCAAGCAACGTTATCGATTGGCATTGGAATTGCATGTCATTGATAACGGGCCTGGTGTTCCAGACTCGATCAAAGACCGAATTTTCTTCCCGCTGATTTCTGGAAGAGAAGGTGGCTCTGGCTTGGGTCTCACTTTGGCGCAGACCTTTGTTCAGCAACACCACGGCATGATTGAGTGTGAGAGTGTTCCAGGCCGAACAGATTTCAAAATTTTGATTCCGTTGCCCTAACCTGATTGCAGGTGGTGCATTCTTTTAGAGAAAGTTAATTCACATGAAGCCTATCTGGATCGTAGACGATGACCAATCCATCCGATTCGTCTTAGAGAAGGCGCTCCTTCGCGAAGGTTTGAGTACACGAAGTTTCACCAATCCACGTGAAGTTCTTGCAGCGCTTACCGCAGAAGACGGCAGTGATGGTCCTCAAGTGTTGGTCAGTGACATTCGCATGCCCGGAGGATCGGGCTTGGATTTATTGACGCAAGTCAAGCAGAGGCTGCCAGCTTTGCCTGTCATCATCATGACCGCCTTTTCAGATCTGGACAGTGCCGTTTCAGCTTTTCAAAACGGCGCTTTTGAATACCTCCCCAAGCCTTTTGATTTGCCCAAGGCTATCGAACTCATTCGACGTGCCTTAGAAGAAAGCCAGCGCGAGGAAGTGGCCGAAGAACTGATGGCCACCACGCCAGAGATGCTTGGACAAGCACCCGCCATGCAGGATGTTTTTAGAGCGATCGGTCGACTGTCGCAAAGCAATGTGACAGTCATGATCACAGGCGAGTCTGGCTCTGGCAAGGAGTTGGTCGCGCGTGCGTTGCACAAGCATTCTCCGAGAGCCAATGGCCCTTTTGTAGCCATCAATACGGCAGCCATTCCAAAAGACCTGTTGGAAAGCGAGCTTTTTGGCCATGAGAGAGGAGCCTTTACGGGGGCACAAACTTCGCGCCGTGGCAGGTTTGAACAAGCAGAGGGCGGCACTCTGTTTTTAGATGAAATTGGCGACATGCCATTTGATCTGCAGACACGTTTGTTGCGCGTTTTGTCAGATGGGCACTTTTATCGGGTGGGTGGACACAGCGCTGTGAAGGCCAATGTTCGCGTCATCGCTGCGACTCACCAAGATTTAGAACAAAGGGTCAAGGATGGTGTGTTTCGCGAAGACTTGTTTCACCGCTTGAATGTAATTCGACTTCGCTTACCAGCTCTGCGTGAGCGCCGCGAAGATGTTCATGTTTTAACCAAGCACTTTTTGTTGCAAAGCGCGCAACAATTGGGCGTTGAGCCCAAGCGCATTTCAGAGCAGGCCCTTGAAATTTTAGGACAATTCAACTTCCCTGGTAACGTTCGCCAACTCGAAAATATTTGCCACTGGCTTACTGTGATGGCGCCAGCGCAAATGATTGAGGCCAAGGATTTACCGCCAGAAGTTTTGTTGCATCTTAGTTCTGACGTGGCTTTGGGAAATCCACTTTCAAATGCCGTCGATAAGACTTCTTTGCAAGATCACGCGCCTGTCAATGCTGTAAGCACTAGCGCCAGCTTGGTCAACTTGGGTGCGCATGCGGGATGGGAAAGTGCGCTTGAAGTTGAAGCTTTGCAGCTTCTAGGAACTGACCGACAGGATGTTTGGGATGTGTTAACTCGACGTTTTGAGTCGCTCTTAATTCAAGCTGCACTGGCAACCACACGTGGTCGTCGAATAGAGGCTGCTGTGAAGTTGGGCATTGGGCGAAATACCATTACCCGAAAAATTCAAGAACTTCATATCGAAAGCTAAGACACATCAACTTAGCAAAAAGGCCTTCATACTGAAGGCCTTTTTTTCATCCGTGATCACTTCGAGTAAATGATGCCGCCTGAACTATTGACTGCAATGTATTGATTTTCAGACCTCAATACAGTTTTAAGTTCTGCTGTTGTATTGCTGTTTTTGCTTGTCCAGGTAACACCATCTTGACTGGTAAGGATGCTGCCATTTGCGCCAACGGCTGTGAATTGATTCAGCGATGAAAGGTCATTCAGATTAGCAGTCGTGCTGGAGCTTCTTGTGACCCAAGTGATAGCGTCTGAACTGCTAAGGATGGTGCCGTTGGAACCCACGACCACAAAGGTGTAAGTTGCGGTGTTATTGACGTAGCTGGCCAAGGCGCCCGCAGCTTTCAAATCTGCTGTTGTGTTGGAACTTTGAGCTTTCCAAGTTGCACCATCGGTGCTAGTTAACAGGGCGCCGCCTGCACCCACGGCAATCCAAGTATCTGCTGTGGTGTAGGCCACGCCGTACAAATGAGCAGAGGTTGGTACAGTGGTCGCAGCAGTCCATGTGATTGCGTCTTTGCTTGTGATGATGGTCCCGTTGTTGCCCACAGCAATTGCGACGATGCCGTTATTCGAAATGGCATTCAAATTTTGCGCAGTGATGCTGGTCGCTTTTACCCAAGTTTGAGTGTCTGTGCTGTAAATGACTTGTCCTGCATCACCTACAGCAATGAACTTGGCAAACCCAAAAGTGCTGCCATTCAGGTTAGTTGAGACGACGGGTGTGATGGCTGTCCATGCATCGATGGTGGATGCCCTGAGCATGCGGCCGCCATTGCCAACAGCTAAATACACGTATTTGAAAGTGTTACTAGCTGTATCAACGTAGCTACCAAAGCTTAAGCCAGTTTGAGTGCCTGTATTGAGATTGACACCGCTCGTCCAATCAATGCCGGCCAAACGGGGTGTGGCGGTCACAGTGGGTGTGGCTTCGCTGCCAGGACCGTTGCTGATTCGACTTGTTATGAAAAAAGAGTAGGGGGTGCCGTTGGAAAGACCGGTGACAACATAGGGGGACGTGATTTTAAGTTTGGAAGTGGAACCTGCCGTGGCCAGCCAAGAATTTAAACTTAAATTTGGGCTGTTGGGTGCTACAAATAACCAATCTTCAACGCCCGGTCTTTCTTTCCAACTGATCGTGATTTGACTGTCACCTGCCGTGGCAACAATGCCACCTTCTGGCGGTGCTGGGATAGAGGAAGAGTTGCCACCACAAGCGGCCAAAATAATGGCCGAAGCTAAGGCGAGCAATGAAATGCGAATCGAATGCAAAGACATGAAAATTTCCTGTGCGGAACCGAATAAACCCAAATTCTAAGTGACCAGACTGGGGATTGTGCCAATCTGAGAGTTTAGGCCTTCGTAAGTACTATTTTTAACTTTATTACAAGTTGAAAAAGGCATGGATCGTCTGGATTTTTTCCAAGGCCCAGTATTGATGTCAAAGGGTGCCCTTTTGGGGTGCGAAAGCCCAAGTATTGCCCAAGAAAAGGTGAAAATTCCTTTTGACAAGGCTTTGAGTTGTTTCCTGGCGATATCATTTACTCTGGTACGCCAGAGAATGTAGGACCGGTCGTTCGCGGCGATGTGATAGAGATGCACATTGATCGATTGCCCAACTTGAGCGTTAAGATCGTTTAATTTTTAGAAAGAGATCTCAATATGAATGTGGCAATTACCTCTTTGTTGGTGGCAGGGTTGATGCCAATCGTTTGTGCCGGTATTGCCAAAGCTGGGCAGAAAAATTACGACAATCACAATCCGCGTGAGTGGTTGGCGCAACAAACGGGCTATCGAGCCAGAGCCAATGCAGCCCAGGGCAATTGTTTTGAAGCATTTCCGTTTTATGCCGTTGGCATTTTGGTGGCTATGCACGCCCAAGTACCGCAGGCGCGAATTGATATCTATGCAGGCATTTTCATTGCCGCACGCATAGCCTACATTGCATGCTATGTGGCTGACCAAGACAAGCTGCGATCAGTTGCTTGGTTCGTTGGTTTCCTCTGCACAATTGGTTTGTATTCTGCCGGCCTTGGTGCTTAACATCAATGCCACAAGAGGGCGCATTCACTGCGAAGTGATGCGCCTTTTTGAATTCACTTAGCCCAAGTATCTTTCAGGCCTGTACAGCGGTTAAAGACCAGCTTGTTGGCTTTATGGTCGATGCGATCCGCGACAAAGTAACCATGTCTTTCAAATTGAAATTTGGCATCGGGCGTAGTGTTTGCCAATGATGGTTCTACAAAAGCGGTCATCACTTTCAAGCTCTCTGCGTTGAAGCTGGCCAAAAAGTCTTTGCCTCCCGCATCTGGATGGGCCTCGGTGAACAAGCGGTCGTACAAACGAACTTCGGCAGCCAAGGCATCAGCCTGTGACACCCAAGTCATCACGCCTTTAACCTTCACACTGTCAGAGCCTGGTGTGCCGCTTTTCGTGTCTGGAATGAGTTGCGCAAGCACTTCGGTCACTTGGCCATTGGCATCTTTGTTCGAGCCTGTGCATTCAATGACATAGCCGTATTTCAGGCGAACTTTGTTGCCAGGGAACAATCGAAAGAAACCTTTGGGCGGGTTGTCTTCATAGTCACTGCGCTCGATCCAAAGAGATTTACCAAATTGAAAATGCCTTTGCCCTAACTCTGGATGATGTGGATGGACAGGGGCATGACAAGCCTCGAGCGTGCCGGCGCCCATCAGTTCATCCCAATTGGTGATGCTGAGCTGTAAGGGGTCGAGTACAGCCATGGCTCGCGCAGCCCTGGGATCGAGGTCATCGCGCAAACAACCCTCTAGGGTGCTGTAGTCAATCCAAGAATCACTTTTGGTCACGCCAATGCGCTCTGCAAAAAGCTGCAAACTCTCGGGCGTGTAGCCTCTGCGGCGAAGGCCCACAATGGTGGGCATGCGAGGATCATCCCATCCACTTACTTTGTGCTCGTTGACCAACTGAGCCAACTTGCGTTTGCTGGTGATTACGTAGGTGAGGTTGAGTCTGGCAAATTCGTATTGTTTCGGATTGGGTTGGGCCAGCAATGCAGGTAAAGCCGTGCCATCTAACAAAAAATGGCTTTCGGACAGGCGCTCTAGCAGCCAATCGTAAAACGGGCGTTGATCTTCAAACTCAAGCGTACAAATACTGTGGGTGATTTGCTCTAGAGCGTCCTCAATGGGGTGGGCAAAGGTGTACATCGGGTAGATGCACCATGTATCACCCGTGTTGTGGTGTGTCGCTCTGCGAATGCGGTAGATGGCCGGATCGCGCATGTTGATATTGGGCGAGGCCATGTCAATTTTGGCGCGGAGCACAGCAGCGCCATCGACAAGTTTGCCGTCTCGCATTTCGCGGAAACGATTCAAATTTTCTTCGCGTGTGCGCGACCGAAAAGGGCTGTCCTTGCCGGGGGTGTTGAAGTCGCCACGGTGGGAGCGCATGTCTTCGGCTGATTGCTCATCCACATAAGCCAAACCTGCTTGAATGAGGAACTCGGCAGCTCGGTACATGAAGTCGAAATAATCGCTGGCCTGGTACAAATGAGAGGTTCCATTGGCATCCCAATTGAAACCCAGCCACTTCACGGTATCCAAAATGGCGTTGACGTATTCGGTATCTTCTTTTTCGGGGTTGGTGTCGTCAAAGCGCATGTGGCATACACCGCCGTAGTCGCGGGCCAAGCCAAAGTTCAAGCAAATGCTTTTGGCATGGCCAACGTGCAAATAGCCATTGGGCTCAGGCGGAAAACGAGTGCGAATTTTGGCAGGATCGGTTGTGCCCGCTGCATGATGGGCAGCATCGCCTGGAGAGCCCGCCCATTGGCGCTGTGCATTGGTACCCTTAGCCAGATCTGACTCGATGATCTGCCGCAAAAAATTACTCACCTTGTGGGCGTCTGGTGGGGCGTCTGTCGATTTGACTTTGTCGTTGGCTGTGCTCATAGCGCGATTTTAGAGCCAGTCGGCGCTATGTGAGGCTTCTCTGAGGTGATAATTGAGGGGTAACTAAGGAGTACTGGTGGATTTAATGTTACTTGCCAAAGCCGCTGCCATGGGCGTGGTGGAAGGCTTGACCGAATTTTTGCCCATTTCATCGACGGGCCATTTGATATTGGCAGGTGCTTTGCTTGGGTTTAACGATGAAAAAGCCAAGGTTTTTGACATTGCAATTCAAACGGGCGCTATTTTTGCAGTCATATTGGTCTACTGGGAAAAAATTCGCTCCACGGCCAAAGCCTTCAGGTACCAAGTCGAAGCACAGCGCTTTGTTCTCAATGTTTTCATTGGATTTCTGCCAGCCGTTGTGCTGGGTTTGCTGTTTGGCAAATTGATTAAAGAACATTTGTTCACACCCTGGGTCGTCGCAACCACATTCATTGTGGGAGGCTTTGTTATTTTGTGGGCTGAGAGAAGGCCACCTTCGAGTGTGCGTATTCGTACAGTGGAGGACATGAGGGGCCGGGATGCCCTGATGGTTGGACTCGTTCAGTGCTTCGCCATGATTCCAGGCACCAGTCGAAGTGGTGCCACCATTATTGGCGGCATGTTGCTGGGTTTGTCGCGCAAAGCGGCTACCGATTTTTCATTCTTTTTGGCTCTCCCAACACTCATTGGTGCAGGTGTTTACAGCCTTTACAAAGAACGCGCGTTGTTGTCTGTGGAGGATATTCCCATGTTTGCAACAGGCTTGGTGGTTTCCTTCCTCAGCGCTTGGATTTGTGTGCGGTGGCTCTTGAAGTTCATCGCCAGTCACAGCTTTGAAGTCTTTGCTTGGTACCGCATTGCGTTTGGCATTGTGGTACTAGCGACAGCTTGGACAGGTCTGGTTAACTGGGCGCCTTAAGGACGTTTTAAAAGCTTTTTACAGCGCACCCATATTTCGCAGGGCCGCTTCTACAGCAGCTGCTGTGGTTACAGGCTTTTCCATGGGAAACAAGTGAGATCCATCAAGCCACATCACTCGGCCTTTTGAAACCTTGTCGGTTAACTCAGTGCCCACAAGACGCATCTCTCGAGACTGGGTGCCGCCAATGAAAGCCACATTGCACTTGAGCGGATGTCGCTTTAGCATCGAAGACAAATTGTGTGGCAATGTGTTGTAAATAGCCGTTTCAATGTCGCGATCAAAACTTAAAACCCGCTCGCCATTTTCTATGCGAGTGCCGAATTCAGCATAGTCTCTAAGTGCATCGGGATGCCATTGAGCAAATGCACGCTTGTGCTGAAAGTGTTCAATCACAGCTTCAATGTGAGGCCAGTGTTGCCGCCGTGATTTGCTAATTCGGCCTGGACTGACGGAGCCAATCCAGTTGGTTTTCTTGACCAAATTAAGGGCACTGGCTTTCCAGCCACCCACCACGGGTGAGTCGAGAAGAACCACGCCTGCTGTGAGGTGGGGGTTTTTGGAGGCACACATTAAACTGAGAAGGCCGCCCAGCGAATGTCCTATGAGAAACGGCTTGTGACCCGTTTGATCGGCAGATATTTTTGCAAAATCTGCCAGTTCTTGGACCAAGTAAGGCCAATTGCTGGTAACTGGAAAGAGGGGATTGTGGCCAAACTTTTCAATCGAAGAAACTTTGAAACCTCTTCGGCTTAAATCTTTTGTGAAGCTGCGGTAAGTACTGGCTGGAAAACCGTTGCCATGCGAAAAAATGATGTTGTTCATTGGTTCAATTTTCTGAACGCTTTAAGACGCGCTGCAAACTGTACAGGGCTTCTAAGGCTTCGCGAGGGCTGAGGGCATCGGGATCGATTTGATTAAGAGCAGCTTCTAAGGCAGAAGGGCCGGAATGCTCTGATTCAGGCGGTGGCGCAAACAGGTCCACCTGAATGCGGTTCTCATTTGCCCCAGCTTCCAATGCCGTCAAAGTATGTCGGGCATGGTTCAACACGCTTGTCGGCATTCCGGCAAGCCTTGCCACCTGCACGCCATAACTTTTGCTGGCTGGGCCAGCTTGGATCTCATGCAAAAAGACAATGTCATTGCCCGATTCAGTGGCACCCACGTGCATGTTCAACGCCGCATGGTGCGAGGCAGGAAACTCGGTGAGTTCAAAGTAATGTGTGGCAAACAAGGTGAAGGCCTGGGTCTTGTCGTGCAAGTGCGAGGCAATGCCACTGGCCAAGGCCAGCCCGTCAAAGGTGGAAGTGCCACGGCCAATTTCGTCCATGAGCACCAATGACAACGGTGAGGCACTGTGCAAAATTTGGGCAGCTTCGGTCATCTCAAGCATGAAGGTGGATTGGGCATTGGCCAAGTCATCGGCTGCCCCGATGCGCGTGTGAATGGCGTCAATAGGGCCCAGCCTGCAACTGCTGGCGGGCACATAACTGCCTATGCTGGCCAATAGCACGATCAATGCAACCTGGCGCATGTAAGTCGATTTACCGCCCATGTTGGGGCCAGTGATGATTTGCAAACGTTGCTTGGTGTTCATGAGGCAATCGTTGGCAATGAAACTGCCGCCTGAGGTTTCTGCCAATCGCGCTTCCACCACCGGGTGTCGGCCTTGGCGAATTTCAATGCAGGGCTCTTTGGCAAACTGCGGCGCGCACCAGTTTAGAGTGTTAGCGCGCTCTGTGAATGTGCAAAGTGCATCCAACTGCGCCATGGCTTGCGCCAATTTCGTGAGCGACTGAATGTGAGTTTGCAGTTGTTCTAGCAAAAGTTCGTAAAGGTATTTTTCACGTGTCAATGCGCGCTCTTGCGCAGACAAGGCCTTGTCTTCAAAGGTTTTAAGTTCTGGTGTGATGAAGCGCTCTGCATTTTTCAAAGTTTGACGGCGCCGATAGTCGTCGGGTACTTTGTCAATTTGACCTTGAGTCACTTCAATGTAGAAGCCATGAACCTTGTTGAATTGCACTCGCAAATTGGCAATACCTGTACGCGCTTTTTCTCGCGTTTCCAACTCAAGCAGGAAGTCGTCGCAATTGGTTTGGATGGCGCGAAACTCGTCCAGCTCTGCGTCCAGGCCGTGGGCCATCACGCCGCCATCGCGAATCAAATTGGCCGGCTCATCCAACAAAGCTTGCTGCAATATTTCTGTGAGGCCAGCAGGCGGCTGCAAATCGAAGTGGATGTCGTGTAACAACTTTGTGGGCGACAAGTGACCCAAGGTGTCTTGCAAATGGTGTGCCAAAGATGCAGAGCGGATGAGTGCATTTTTAAGTGCCACCAATTCACGTGGCCGTACCTG
>CANNNB010000061.1 GCA_947505995.1 Comamonadaceae bacterium | reverse complement strand
GATAACAAACCACCGGCTTCGCCCATGGGGGTGTCGTAGCCCTTTGGAAATCGCAAAATCATGGCGTGCAAGCCCGCTGCTTCTGCAGCTTCAATCACCTTCTCAGATTCCACATTGCCTGAACGTGCAATGTTTTCGGCAATGGTGCCATCAAACAATTCGATGTCTTGCGGCAAATACCCTACATGCGGCCCTAACTCCATTCGGTTCCACTTGCCAATGGCTTGCCCATCGAGCAATACCTGGCCAGCTGAATGTGGCCAGATACCCAACAACACGCGGGCCAAGGTGGACTTGCCAGAACCAGAAGCACCCAGCACCACAGTTACGGTGCCAGGCGGCATGATGGCGCTGACACCTTGCAAGATAGGGGTGTCGCGACCTGGAGCAGAAGCCACCACATCTCTTAGCACCACATCACCTTTGGGTTCAATGCCCATGGCGGGAATGTCGCGCATGGGATGCGCTTCTAACAATTCAGACAAGCGGTGAAACGCTTCGCGTGCATTTAAAAATCCGCTCCATGTGCCCACCATCAAATCGATAGGCGCCAGAGCGCGCGTCATGAGCACGTTGGCGGCAATCATAGCGCCGGGAGACAACTCACCATGAATCACCAACAAAGCACCGCCGCCCAAGGCCAGCGACTGCTGCGTGTAACGCACAAACTTGCTCCAGGCCGTGACGCGGCTGGCCACATCTTGGGCATTCAAATTCGCACCCATGGCCTTGGCATTGCGCTCGGCCCAGCGGCGGTACAAATGCCTGACCATGCCCATCGACTCTATGACCTCGGCATTGCGAAACTTGCTTTGTAAATAGCCCGACACCTCTTGTTGCGATTTGCTGGCCTGTGCCTGCGCAGGCTTGGTCGCATTACTGCCCCACCATGCCAGAACCGATTGCACAGCAGCAAACCCCAAGGCCATGACACCCAGCCAAGGGTGCAACAGGAAAAGCACCGCAATGTAAATGGGCGCCCAAGGTGCATCAAAGAACGCAAAGATGCCATTGCCCGTGAGGAACTGACGCAGCTCGGTTAGACCGGTAAACTCCCTAGAAGGGTTGGCCACTGCGGGGTTCAAATGAGCTACGTAGCTGGCATGAAAAAGCTTGCGACTGATCATTTGGTCCATTCGAATGCCAGAGCGCACCAACAATTTGGAACGGGCCCATTCTGAAAACGATAGCACCACCAAAAAGAACAAAGTGATGATCGAGACCACCAACAAGGTGCCGGTATTTTGGCTGACCATTACTCGGTCAAACACCTGCAGCATGTAGAGCGTGGGTGCTAGCATCAGCAAGTTGGCCATCATGCTAAAGAGGCCGGCCACCATGAACTCAAAGCGGAAGTCCCACAGCGTGCGCGTCAGCTCGTTGCGATTGAATATGTCAGAAATTTTCATGTTCTTATTTTTCTAAGAAGACACTTTTCAAGCAGCAGGTGCAGTAATGGTGTTTGTTTCAGGCGCTGAAACAGACACAGGCTGCTGCGCTTTTTGCAAGGCGGCCAACACTTCGTCGCGCGGGCCAAAGGCTTGCTGTGCGCCATCGCGCATGATGAGCATCTTGTCGGCCACGCCCAGCACACTGGTGCGATGCGTCATGACCACAAAGGTGGTGCCCAATTGTTTCAATGCGGCAATGGCATTGGCCAATGCCAAATCACCCGCCTCGTCCAAACTTGAGTTGGGCTCGTCTAGCACCACAAACACGGGCTTGCCATAAAGGGCACGGGCCAAGCCTACTCGCTGGCGCTGTCCGCCCGACAGCATGGCACCGTCGCGCCCAATAGGGCTGTTGTAGCCCTGCGGCATGCTCATAATGAGTTCGTGCAAACCCACCAAACGTGCAGCGGCTTCTACCTGCGCCATGTCGACCTCGCCAAAACGCGCAATGTTTTCTGCCAAGCTGCCTTCTAATAATTCAACGCCTTGGGGCAAGTAGCCTAGGTAAGGGCCGAGTTCTGATTTGTCCCACGTGTACACATCGGCGCCATCTAAACGCACTTTGCCGCTCATGGCAGGCCATAAGCCCACCAGCAAACGCGCCAAAGTGGTTTTGCCAGAAGCCGATGGCCCCACCACGGCCAACACTTCGCCCTTAGCCAAACCAAACTGAACGCCGCGCACAATGGGCACTTGCTGGCCGGGTGCACCCGCCATCAAACCTTCCACCGTTAAATAGCCTTTGGGTGCGGGCAGTGCCATCGCTTCTGGCTTAGGCGGCACTTGCGCCAATAAGCCCTCCAAGCGTGCCCAAGCACTGCGCACATTGACCACCGCATTCCACTGTGCCACCAATTGGCTTAAGGGTGCCAACACACGAGCACCCAATACAGAGCCAATGATCATCATGCTAGCGCCACCATTGAGGGAGTTGCTTAGTAACAGCCATGCACCCAAACCCAGCAACAACGACGACATGACCAACTGTAAGAGTTTGGACATGGCCGTCCAAAATCCAGCTCCCTCAGAAGCTTGCGCCTGCAATGCTAAAAAGTTTTTCTGGCGTTTTTGCCATTGGCTATGTACCGCATCGAGCATCCCCATCGACTCCATCACATGCGCATTGCGCAGCGATGCATCGGCAAACTGCTGTGCGTTCATGGCAGCAAGGTTGGCCTCCATTAGTGGCTTGCGTGAAGCGCGCTCGTTCATCCAAGTGATGGCCACTTGCACCAAAGCCCCAACCACAGCAGACCAACCCAAAATGGGACTGATGGCAAAAATCAAGGCCAGCGCCACCAAGGCCACAGGCGCCTCCATGACCGCCATCAAGGCAGGGTTGGCCAAAAACTCTCGGACCAGCTTCAAGTCGTTCAGCACTTGCATGTTGCCGCCCAATTGGCGCTTGAAAAAGCCCGTGAACATGGCATCGTAAACACGCTTGGACAATGCCGCATCCAAAAGCACGCCCGATGCGCGCATCAAGGCACCGCGCACTTTTTCCAAAAGTTCCATGACTGCATAAGCCAAAATCACCATGAGGGTGAGCATGAGCAAGGTGACGTCGCTGCGGCTGTTGACCACGCGGTCGTAGACCTCCAGCATGTAAACCGTGGGTGAAAGCGCCAAAAAACTGATGATCAAGCTGAAACCAATGGCTCGATAAATTTCGGGACGCAGTGGCTCTAGCGCTTGCGAGAGTTCGGAGGGGGGTGAATGGGGCTTCATAAAGCAACCTCTACAGAAACATAATCGGGGATGAGGGACGAGGAGCCCTCAGGCAAGGGGGTAGCCAGTGCGGCAAGGACAGCCGCAGACGAAGTGACCACAATTTGCGGAGTCACGGTGGTGTCAAGCCAGAAAGAAAGCTCAAACAAGTTGTCTAAGCGGCGAGTTAATGAAATTTCACGTAATTTAGCTACTTTAAACAACAAAAGCTGCTCAGCAGGCAAAGTTAGCTCAAAGTGCATGCGGCCATCCAAGGTGAACAAAGACAACTGCGTTCCCTTGATGCTCAAGGTGTGGCGATCGAAATAAACAGGACAACTGTTGGCAAAATTCAACAAAGGTAAAGGTTTTGCGCCTAACTTCGCCAAACTAAACGGACTGGCAGGTGTTTGAAAAATCAAGCGAGAAGTACGAGAGACCGCGTATATGGCATTGCAAACCATTTGTGAACCTAAGGCGGGAAACTTCTCGCGCAAATGGCGGTAATGCAAGTGGTGCAAAGCCACCCTGTTCCATACTTTGCTCTTTTGTACCTCGGGCGAGAGAGCATTACAGACCTCTGCAAAAGCAGCCTGCAATGCCAACAAACGCTCGAATTGCTCGGGCGATGTGGTAAGTGGAACACGAATGAAAGAATTCATATAGGAAGCGAGTATAGCTGTTCCTATATGAATATTTCAAGTACTTTTGCAAAAAATTCAAAAAGAACTATGGCCGGGGGAGTAATTGACTTTCACAGGGCAAAGAAAGTTTTTGCAAACGAGTGTTCAAAAACGCTGCCGCATTATATTTTTCGCCTTTTCTTCGAGCATGCACATCGACATGTACTTGCAGGCAGCCTAATTCAACTCACTGAACCAGTTGCAACTTCCCGGCATGCGAGTGTCTTAAATCATGGACCCGCACAACACCAAGGCCCACAGCAAAGCCATGAAAGCGTAGATAGCAGCAATCCTTGTCATGGCAGATTTCCCCTTAACATCCAGCAGGAACCAATACACAATTGGTAGTTACAGTTTTTTTTCCCATTTCGACCCACCTGACGCTAAATGTTTCATCCCAAACTCTTCCTAAGCTTCGCCCTTGCACTTTTAATTGCCGGTTGCGGTGGCGGCACTGGTTTCCAGCCCACCATTACAGGGGTGAAGCCCGAAACGCTTCAATATGGAAAATCTGCTACCATTTTTTTGGGCGGCAAAGATTTGCGGTCTAACATGGTTGTAGAAACCAACGGTGCTTGCGTCAACCCAAGCTTTGCATCCAACAGCACCACCGATACGCTGGTTCTCAATTGCACCGTCAAAGCAGTAGGAAACTTTACGCTCACTATCAAGACCGAGGCCGGTGTGGTAGTTAACACCACAAGCCTTACAGTACCTAAGCCTCAGGTGGGTATTTTGACGTCATTGGGCAGCATTGTGATGGAGTTAGACCCTTCAGCTGCGCCCATCACAGTGAACAACTTTTTAAGCTATGCCAACAGTGGTTTTTACAGCAACACTTTGTTTCACCGAGTGATGTCTGGGTACGTGATTCAAGCCGGAGGTTACACCACGGGCATGGTTAAGAAGGTGGGTCAAAAAGATCCCATTGTTTTGGAGAGCAACAATGGTCTTTCTAACCTGCGCGGCACTGTAGCTATGGCGCGCACTAGTGTACCTGACTCTGCCACATCAGAGTTTTTCATCAACCATATTGACAATTTGTTTTTGAACTACAGCGCCACTTCTGCTGGCTATGCGGTTTTTGGAAAAGTGGTGCAGGGCATGGACGTTGTAGATACCATAGCCGCCAAGGCTACAGGCATGCTCAATGGCGAAAAAAGTCTGCCACTTGAAGACATTACCATCACTGGCGCTTTTCAAATTAAATAAGACAGACCTTTTGGGGTCTGGCTTATGTCACGCAAGGCAGGCTGAAGTTTAAGAGCCGCGTGTGATGGTCACAGTTGTGGGGGCACTGTCTACTTTGCCATCATTCACAATGAGGGTGGCTACATAAATGCCAACTATGTCTGGCGTGAATGTGGGTGCTGCTGTGGTTGAATTTGCCAAAGTGGCCACACTGCTGGTGGGCTTTGTGGTCAGGTACCACTTGTAGGTGATTGTGTCACTATTGGCATCTGTACCCGAGCCACTCAAAGTGACAGTGCCTGTGCCGGTAACTGTCTGGGCAGTTCCTGCACTGGCCACGGGAGCTGAATTGGCCACGGCAGCCGTTACTCTTGTGAGTGATTGATTGGTGCTTGGAGCCTTGCTGTCATTGACAATCAAGCTAGCTACGTAAACCCCAGATACGTCGGCTGTAAAAGTTGGCTTGGCGGCTGTTGCAGATGAGAGAGCCGCTGCACTTCCGGTTGGCCGGTTAAGTGACCATAGATAAGTAAGCACGTCCAATTTATCGGCATCTGTACTGGCCGAGCCGTCAAGGGTGACAACAGTTCCGGTTACCACGTTTTGATCAGTGCCTGCTACGGCCACAGGAAGCGAGTTGGCCGCAGAAACAGTAATGGTGATGGGATCGGGCGTGCTGGATAACTTGCCATCGCTGACAGTTAAAGAAAGCACATAAGTGCCTGCTGTAGCAGGCGTGAATGTTGGCTTGGGAGAGCTTGCAGAAGACAAAGAAGGCGCTGTGCTTGGGGATGCCATCCAACTCCATAGATAAGTTAAGGTGTCAAAGTTTGCATCTGAGCTGTTGGTGCCATCTAAGCTAACCACTGTACTCACTGTGACATTTTTATCATCACCTGCGTTGGCTACGGGTTGCACATTGGCAGCACTGGCCACCACAATGACAGAATTGGGTGTGCTGTCTACTTTGCCGTCATTGACAATCAGTTGCGCCACATAGTCACCAGCAACAGCGGCCGTAAATGTAGGGCGTGCAGATGTGCTTGAACTTAAAACAGCTGTACTGGTGGACGGCTTTTGCAGCAGTGTCCATTTGTAAGTTATTTGGTCGCTGTCGGCGTCTGTGCTGTAGGTGCCATCAAGCGTGACGGTGCTGCTAGCTCCAAAAACGACGAATTGCTTCACCCCTGCATTGGCCACGGGTGCGCTGTTTGAAATTGAAGTAACAATTGTGACGAAGGATGGTACTTTGCTTTCTAAGTCGCCGCTGTCTTTTACAATTAACGCAGCAGTGTACGTGCCTGCAACATCGGCGGTAAAGGTGGGCTTAGGAGCCGTGGCACTAGACAACACAGCGGCACTGCCTGTTGGCCGGGTCAAGGTCCAAGCAAAGGTCAATGCATTGTTGTTGGGGTCTGTACTGCCAGTGCCATCTAAAGTGACGACCTTAGAGGCTACCCCACCCACAAACCCTAGGGATACGTTTTGCGTAATGCCTGCGTTGGCAATAGGCGCCTCATTGGTTGAGGAACTGGGTGTTACAGCGCCAACTATTGCGCCAAATGTAGCCCCGCTTCCACCACCGCATGCAATTAATTGAGTTGCTAAAAAAATAGCGCTTAAAAATTTGAACAAGTTCATGTGATTAATTGCAAGTTGGGCTTGTGATATTGACGGTTTCTGGATATTTTAAACCTGTGTTGTTATGTAAGTCATAGGCAGCTCCAATTATGCCGCCCAAAAGGAGATTGCCAGCCAAATTCCAAGTGGGTAAGGCAGGCACCGAAACGGTGAACTGCGGCATATATTGCACTTTGCAGGTGATGTTCAGATCGCCATAGTCATTATTGACTTGCACCAAGCCAGGCGCATTAAACGACCATCGGCCCTTGCTGTTTTCGGCCACACATTGGGCACGAACCATTCTTTCTTTGCACTGCAAAGAAACCGAAATTTCCTGAATATCCTCGTCTAGCAGGGTAGCGCAGCCCGAGAGAAGGCCCACCAGTACTAACAAGGCCAGTTTGAATGAGGTTATTTTCGGCATTTTCTAGGTCTTAGATTGAGGTGGTTCGCACTTTGAATCGGCACTAGACTTGAAAACTTGAATACGGGTGTTTGTTATTGCCCCAAGCCTTCAACCCAAGCCAGCTGCCTTGGCAAACACACACTGTTCAAATCGTAAGTCGCTTTAGCAAACTGCATGGCATTGGCGCCAAGTCTGGCCCGTTCGGCAGGGTTGTCTAGCAAATCACATACTTCTTTGACCATTAAATTGGCATCAAAAAAGTTGACCAACCGCCCTGTCTCGTTGTGCTGAATAGCTTCGTGCAACGGCTGTGTGTCACTGGCCACAATGGCACAGCCTGCACTCATGGCTTCTAAAAGGCTCCAAGAAAGCACAAATGGGTAGGTGAGGTACACATGAACGGTGGACAATTGCAAGAGCGGAATAAAGTACTGATACGGCACATGGCCAAGGAAGTGCACTCGTTGCCAGTCCTTGTCACTGATTTGTGGGCGCACTTCACTGATAAAGATATCTTTCCACTTCGTGCCACCGTTCTTCTCAAGCGTAGGCCTAGCCCCATAGCTCACATCGTCTGCCCCCACAATCAGAACCTTGGCATTGGGTCTGTTCTTTAGGATCTCAGGCAGCGCCCGCATAAAGACGTGGTAGCCCCTGTAGGGCTCCAAGTTGCGGTTCACAAAGGTAATCACTTCATCTTGCTTGGAGAGCTTTAATTCTTCACCATTGGCCTTTTTAAAGTTAAGGGCCACAGCAGGGTTTGGCACAACGGCATGGGTATCTATACCGTCATGGACCACCGTAATTTTTGATCTAAAAGGCTCGGGAAAGGTGCTGGCTTGCCAATGGGTAGGAGAAATTCCAGCATCGGCTACTTCAAAGTGCATGAGGTTGTTCAGGTTCTTAAGGCGAAGACGGCACGCCTCGCCTGGGTCTGTCGCTGGAAACTCAGGATCAAAACCGACATCAGCCCCTTCGGGGTGGTAAAAGAACTCGCAGTAAATGCCAAGCTTGGCTTGGGGCCAGACTTCTTTAATGAACAAACTCTCACCCCAGCCGTGGTGGGCAATGATCACATCTGGGGTAAAGCCAGAATCTTTTAACTTAAGCGCCGCCTTAAAGCACGCCTCAGCCCTGATGGTTTTGGTTTCAAAGTCAGACACCCAAGGGTGAATGTTGGGGGTAGTGCCCTTGCTGGCTGAGTATGAAACAAGTGTGACACCTTGCCAATCCTTCACATCGGTTTTTTGCATGGTCATGGCAAGCACCTGATGACCATGAGCGACAAGAGCGGGGGCCAAGAACTTGAACTGGCCAGGGAAGTTTTGGTGAATAAAAAGAATGTTCATGCTAAGACAGCTGACCGCGTTGGAACCACTTGCACCAAATCAAATTTCCACAGCCACATGAGGCAGCGCACGCCCACTGGGGTTGCGGCACCAGCTGCCACAAGCAAATCATTCACTGTTTGGCTGCCACTCTTTTCTAGCAAACTGAGCAAGGCAACAATCGTCTCGGGTGGCAACAAGGTGCCCTCAAAAGCATAATTGGCCATGGCCAGGCTGCGCAAATCGCTCAGCCTCGCCTGCGCACTCGGCTGAGCGAGAACCATTGAATTGCCAGCCAACGTGTGGGTTGAAAAATGCCCAAAGCGTGCAAACGGATCGGCGCGTTGCACCCAGGGCTCAGACGCCTGCGTCCCTGCATCTAAGCGAATTTTGTTCAATTCATCGGCCAACAGTGCGTAGCGCTTCAAGATCACTGGCCAGTCAAAATCTTGTGTGGCGCGTGCTAGACCTGAAGCACCCATGCTCGCTCGTAATTCCGGTTGAGATGCCAGAGCAATGCACGCCTGTGCCAGCGCCGTTGGCTCAATCACTGTAGCCACACTGGCACGACCAATGTAGAAATCATAGTTGTCCAAGCCCAGCGCGTGGCGCATAGCGAGGTCGGCGCCAACCCCGGCAGGCGGCAAAATAGTGGGTACACGAAATCCATCTACACCATCGCGCACCGTTTCCTTGTAGCCATTCCAGTCAGACACCACCACCGGCAAGCCCGCCGCCATTGCCTCCACCGGCGTCAGGCCAAAGGTTTCCTGAATATTGTCTGACAGCGAGACAAACGCATCTGCAGCCTGCCAAGCCTGTCGGTAACGCAAATCATCTTGGCCGTCTACCCAAATAAAGCGCACCGAGGGCGCCAGTGCTTTTTGTGCAGCCAAAAAACCCGCACGAATAGCTTCATTTGGGAAAACGCCGGCCTCTATACAAACCACAGAAGCATGCTGCGCCGCTTGTTCTAGCGCTTGGTACATCGGCGCAGGGTTGGCCTTGGCATGAAAAGAGAGTCTGCCTGAAAACAAGAACGCTACTTCGTTAGCTTGCAACTTCACTGCCCTGCGTGCCGTATCTCGCAGCTCAGCTTTGGGCGTGAAAGCTGGACAATCAACACCCAGTGCAATGACCGGCAGTTGAGGCGTGTTGAAGCGAGTTGCGCCAGTCTGCGCAGACCACCAAGCCTTCATCTCGTCGTGCAAGCGGGTGGTGAAATCAAGTGCTGCTTGTGAAATGCAGATCATGGCATCCCAAGGCTTATAAGGCGGCAGCACCAGATCAGCCACTTGGTCCATAGCGCCGTTAGACGACAAGGTGAAGGTGACCCCCATGACACTGAACGCGCCGGGGTTGAAAGCATTTCGAGAAAAGGCAAAATCCTTTGCGGCGGGTGACGGGTAGTACAGGGTTCCAACGTCGCCTAAAGCCGCCCAGTTGGGTACTTCAATCCACTTGAGCTGGCCGTCAAAGCCATCACCTGCAAGCTGTGTGTACATGGCCTTAGCTGCCTCGGTACCTTGTCCGAAACCATGCAGCTCGGCCTTGGGCCAAGTTCGCGCGACACCGCGCATGAAAGCCTTACCAGCACTTTGGCGGCCCATGATCTTATTGGCTGTCGAGTATGCGTCGCCCGCATAGTAGATGGCAAAAGAAGGTGAGTTTTTCATGGTGCAGAATGGCGATAAAACTTAAACAGCCTTGACAGCCTTGAGCTTGACTTGCAACTCCTTGACCACTCCCCATTGCTGGTCGGCCATGGCTCGCAACTGTTCTTGACTCAACTCCCCAGCCTGCACCTTTTGCCACCACATTGGGTCATAAACTTGCAGGGCTTCGGCAATCTCAAAATCTACATGCATCACATGCGCCAGCATGGTGTAATTGGCCCGCTTGGCGATCCACTCATCGTTCTGTTTTTTGGACATCATCCGAAAAGTCAGCGGCGTGAATGCGCGCACATGGGTTGGGTCAGACCACCATGTATCGTGCCTAAAGTGTGGCACATGAATTTCAATGATGCCGTCTGGGGCAATGACCCTGTAAAGCTCACGCATCACACAGGCAAAGGTCTTGAAGTCAGCACCAACGTGCTCGAGCACATGTTTCATCAAAATGTAGTCAAAGCTGTTGTCAGCCAGCTGCCATGGAGTTTGCTCAATGTCGATGTGAATGTCGGGTTCACATTCATTAAAGTTATCGGCATTGACAAACCCTTCGCGCTTGTCAAAGCCGCAGCCGAGATTGAGTTTTCTCATGAGAAATGCGCCTGAGCTAGCTCCCGTAATTCAGACTCTGGCAAGTCAGAAGCCGTGCCAAGCGCCCACAAGTCATAGTACGGGTGACCACGCCGCTTGGCCGCTACTTTGGCAAAGCCTGCCGCTTGCAGGGTGCCCATGAGCACCTTTTGTGTAAAACCACAGCGATGCGCCATGTACAAATTGCCTCGGGCCATGGGCGGGCGGTGACCAAACAGAATGTCCAGCGGCGTGATGGGTCCGGCCGGAGATGTGTAGGCCGGCTCGGTCAGTTTGTCCTCGGCAACCAGTGCACAGACAGACTGCAAATCTGGACAGGTGATGACGACAAAGCCTTCGGGGCTGAGCACCCGCTTGAACTCGGACAATGCCTGCGGTACCTCATGCGGGTACAGATGCTCAATGTTGTGACTAGAAAACAGGGCGTCTACTGAGCCTGTTGCAACAGCAGACATGTCTGTCATAGTACCCACCAAATCGGGCTTGACGGACTCGTCGATGTCTAGACGAAGCTCTGCCCAGTCGGGTGAGTTAAAGCCTCGAGTGGTTTGATCTTTGTGCTTGGGGCCGCAGCCCACGTGGAGAAATTTTTTCATATTTGTCCGTCTTCAAATGGTTTGAGGCAGATGGGTTAATTTCTTAAAGGAGAGATTGGCTCAATGGTTTAAAGTTTAAACGGTTTCAAGTTGATGTTGTAGCCTTCTGCT
>CANNNB010000060.1 GCA_947505995.1 Comamonadaceae bacterium | reverse complement strand
TTTATCAATGTCATCTATAAAAATGTTCTTGGAAGACAAGATGGTGCTGATGAAGGTGGACTTACTTTTTGGAACAATGAGCTTACTTCTGGCAGAGCAACCAAAGGTACATTGGTAACAGACATCCTCAAATCAGCACATACTTTTAAGGGCGATGCAACTTGGGGATGGGTTGCGAATTTGTTAGACAACAAGATAGAAGTGGCAAAGAAATTCAGCATCGATCTTGGCTTGAATTTCAACACACCAGAGGAATCAATCAAACAAGGTATGTCAATTGCGAGTGCAATTACTCCAAGTGATACAAAGACAGCATTGGCACTTGTATCGGCCCCATCGGTCACACTTATTCCCGATACAACACCAAAGATTTTCTTAACCCTCTCGAGCACCTCTGTAAATGAGGGAGATCTCGCCACGGTATTCGTATCTACAAGAAACATCTCTGCAAATACAAGTCTCAACTTTAGCATTTCTGGTGTCGATACATTCTCAAATGTGTCTGCCTCACGTCCACAGTGGGATGTCAAATCACTGCTGACTTCTACAATTGTTCTTGACTCTAATGGGCAAGGCGTTTTGAATATTCAAACAAACGCAGATAACTTAACTGAAGGCCCAGAGACTATGTACGTAACAATTGGTAATTCAACTGCGTCCATGATTGTTAAAGATACGTCTATCACTCTGGTTGGAATAGATACTTCCGGCGGTGACGCTGGTGGCGCTGGCGGTGGCGGTGGCGGTGATGGTGGAGGCGGCAGTGGAGGAGGAGATTAAGCTTTTAGGTAATTTAATCTATAGCGGCTAGATACGGGTTTGGAGTTTAACTTCATGAAGCCGGCCTTCTAAAAGGCAAGCCTCAAGCGAACTGCGGTAAGCATGCAGTGATTTTTTCTAAGTTAAGCCTTGCGGCACAACTACTTTATTGTTTGAAATAGAACTCGCCTATGGCTTGGTCATAGAGTGCAGGTGTTTGTTCATGCCCAACTGACTTGGCTAAGCGGACCACTTCTTGTCGAACATTTCGCAATACCCGATCGACAGACAAGCCAGGCTTCATCATCTCCTTCACAAAAATACGTGTGAACAGACCGTTTTTCTCTGTGTCCTTTTCACCCAGTCGATCCAAGGCTTGTTGACCTGATCCTGCAGAAAACATCACCATCTGCCCAGTGGCTGCCGAGGTTGGCGCCAAGCCACGTCCCCCCAGTGCACGTCCTTTTGTTTTAAATGGATTGTCGCGACAAGCGTCAATAACTGCCAACGCAAACTTAGTTTTCTTTTCTTCCAATTCATCCAAGATTTTTTGCAGCAATATCGCTTCATCTTTAACTTGATCTTCCCCTTCGCCCTTGATGTCGATAGGCAGCAAATAGTTTGCGCTGCCCAATTGAACACCATGGCCCGCATAGAAAACCAAGACTTCATCACCGCCTTGAACATTGGCACGGAAGTCGCGAATAGCTTGCTTGAATTTCCTTTCATCCAAGTTCAGATGCTTGAAAACCTTGTAACCCACTTGCTCTAATGCAATAGCCATTGAATTGGCATCGGCTGCCGCATTGTTAAGTTTCGAAACGTCTGTGTAGAGATCATTTCCAATGACCAATGCTTTGCGGTTAGCAAAAACCAAGGGTTTGGCGGGTACAGCTGCCTCCGCTAATTTAGATTTGACAGCCTCGGCTTCCGTCTTAGCCTTGTTGGCCTCTGCTAGCTTTGCATTCGCGGCGGCAACTTCATTCTCTTTTTGCAACTTGGCTAACATCTGACGCATAGCCTCTAATTGTTGCGTGACTTTATTTTTCTCATCCTCTAGTTGTTTGCGCTCCTGCTCTGCACGGCGTCTCTCTGCTAATTCAGCGGCAGAAGGGCCCGATGGCACTGGAGGTGGCGCGGCAGCGACCACCACCGGTGGCGAGGGCTGAGGAGTCACAGGCGCATTCACGACTGGAGGCATCACCGCTGCAGGTTGAGGACCAGGTAAAGCGGGAGGTTGGGATTTAGCTGGCGCTTGGGCCACTTCGACTTTAGGTGGTGTTGCAGTGGGTGGCAAAGAGGCTTTGACAGGTTCAGACGCTACCGCGACAACAGTGGCTTGAGATGCAGGGATAAGCTGCCCAGCGCTGTTGGTCCATGGCACATTCAGAGCCATGATCGGCTGCGGCTTCTTTTCAAAGAACGATTTGTGAATGGATTCAATGTAAATTGAATTCCACATCAACATCATCTCAGACTCAGGCCGTGTGATGCCTGCATCCATATCTTCTCTGAATTTTTTCAGACCAAACCCCTTTGGCGGCGGTATCAATGCTTCAATTCTCACTCTGAATCCGTTGGACTGTTGAACTTCTAACTCAGACACCATCATTGGAGAGTTACCAAACTTTGCTAAATCCTTCAAACCTGGTGCGGCAAGAAGCCACCAGTCTTTTTCATTCTGACTCCAATTGGGATAAGAGACGTCCATTAGAGGTGCAATATTTCCAAAGACCCAAGAGCGCGAACATTTATTCAAAAATGCATTTTGAGTCGTGCCATGCTCGTTGTAATAATAAACGTTAGGTCTTTTTTGCGCGCAACTGGTGTTTCCCCATATGCGCGTCGTTGTAGTTCGTCTAACCACTAGAAAAGCTACTGCAGAATTAGGAACTAAATTTTTAAAGGTGAAGACTTGCCAAGATGTACCTCTTGGTTCCCAAGTTGCAACATGCGTAGCCTCCCAATTTCCTTCCGGTAAGGCCACACTCGCACCACTGCCCAATGGCAAAAAGTCCTTGTAGGTTTTGCCCACTGTGGGTTGCGCCAAGGTATCTGTTGTTAAACCCAATGACAAGCTAAGAAAAGTCATTGCGAAAAAGATAGCCTTTTTCAGCGCATTCTTAAGGGCGCCATCGGATGCCATGGGGGTATGCCTCAACATGATTCAGCCTTCCGTATGATCTACAAGCGATGATTTTGCGCCAGAATTAGATTAAGGTTAATCTGTCTGGCCGATGTCAAATTAACTTTTATATTGTATTTACACCATAATTAAGTAAAAATTATCACTCAATCACATTGGTATTTGATTATGCAACGCATTTCTTTGAATATTTTGTTAGCCACGTCACTAGGAATGGTCGCTTTAACCTCATTTGCCCAGGTTAAACTGATTACGGAGGAAGAAGCTAAAGCCCCCAATTTGCAGGTGCCAAGCACCCGCGCCATCACTCGCGGCCCTGGCATCAGCCTGGCTTCACCGTTGGAGGTTACCGCCAAGTCTTTTGCGTTCAAGTTGAATTTTGAACCCCGTGGTGGTGCCAAAATTGACCCTGCCTCTTTGAAATTTGAGTACTTAAAGCAACCTCCCGTGGATCTGACCAGCAGGTTCTCCCCAGGCCTCAACGGGAATCAAATCGAACTTACCAAAGTGAGTGTGCCCACAGGCACCCATCCCATTCGCATCTCCGTCAGAGACTCTGATGGACGTGAAGCAACCACCATTATTCAGTTGAACGCAAAGTGAGTTTTCCTACTTACACATGCCCCTACTGTTGGGGAGAGGTTCATGAATCCGCAACAGTCTGTATGCATTGCGCAAAAGATCTGACCGTCTTTAGGCCTTTAGCTATTCAAATGAAACTACTTCGAGATGAAATTATCCAACTTAAATCTGAAGTGAAGTTGCAAGCCCAAAAATTTGACAGCCTCGTCGAAGAAGTCAGAAATCGCTCTGGTAATAATGTCGAGGAAATAAGGAGTGACTCCGAGTTGAGCGAGGATAGCGCTCTTTCGTCCCAGCCCTCATTTTTAACACTCTTTAATTTAGTCGCACTCACTTTGTTGGTCATTGGGCTTTCGCATTGGCTGCTTTTGTTTGTATATGACGCCCCCCCTATCCAACTCAGAATTTGGACCGTTTTGTGGCCTGCCTTGCCTGGTTATTTCTTGGCCCAACAAATTGGAAGACGCGTGCTTTTCCAATTTTTAATTTCTGCCTTTGTTGGACTTACAAGTGTGGGACTTATGCTATTGATCACCGCACAAATTGATCAAGTACCTTTTTGGCCAACCAACACCAGAGATTGGAAAGAGTCTTTTGAATATTCAGCAGCCATCTGCTTGTCTTTCTTCACAGGATATTTAATATTGAAACAGATTAAAAAAACTAAGTCTGATAACAACCGTCGCATCAGTTTGAGAGTTTTGCTAGAAAAAGACAAGAATGGAGAGTATCAAATTGGTCAAATCTCCAAACAAGTCAACTCTCTTATTACCAATATTGCGCCAATTATTTCAACCGCAACTGCTTTGTTTGCTGGATTAAACGCTTTTACGGGTAATTGAAACACTCCATGACAAGTAATACATACGCCAGAATTTTTCTTAAACAGGTTTCTCTAAATTACTTCTGACTGAAATACCTGAAGCAGCAAAAAGTCGGCACGTCAGAATTACAACTCTGAGATGAAAAAATTACTTGGCATAGTCTTCTACATGAGCTTTTCTGCATATGCAGAACAATTGCTTGTATCGTTTGCTGAGATGAATGCTTCCAACAATGCGCCTCCACCATTTAAGGCTAAATCAGTCGCTCCAAAAGATGCACCTGTGATTGAGTTGTCTGCACCCAAGTTATATGCTCCGGTCAAAAGTCCAACTGCTATCGAGTTCAAATTTCCATTGATTTTGAGGTGCAATGATATGAAGACTTACAGCAGTCCATAACAAGCCAGAAAGCAAAAAGCCCAACTTGTAAGGGCTGGGCTAAGTGCTTGATTCTTATGGGGTGGCTGATGGGGCTCGAACCCACGACAACAGGAATCACAATCCTGACTTTCTTTATTCACTTGTGTTGATGTGAATTGATTCTCTCCTAAATATCAATAACTTAGATTGTTTTAATACAAAATGGCAACATCAAACGTTGATTGATATTTTTCTAAATTGAGTTTTTTGGGCTACATGGTGGCTACATAGAAAATTTGAAGGAAATGAGCATGGCACGACCTAGCAGATACACGTCGCTGGACCTTACCCAGACGCACGAACTAACCATCGGCACCATAGAACGCCTAACCTGCCCGCAAGGAAAATTCCAAGCCTTTTTACGCGACAGCAAAGCACCTTCGCTACGCGTGAGGGTCACCCCTGCTGGCGCCAAGTCTTTTGTTTTTGAGGCCAAGCTAAACCGCCAAACAGTGCGCCGCACAATTGGCGATGTAAGAAGCTGGACCATTGAAACCGCTAGGACTGAGGCCAACAAGCTGCGCGTAGTCCTTGACCAAGGCGAAGACCCCCGCGAGTTGCAGCGCCAGCGTGAAGCCCAACAAGCCGCAAAGATGACAGCCAACAAGGTGCAAGCACTGACCGTGGGCGAAGTCTGGAACGACTACCTTGAACAGCGCCGCTCATTTTGGGGTGCCCTGCACTACCGTGACCACTTGGACAAAGCCAAAGCCGGAGGACAAGCATCCAAAAAGCATGGGGGAAAGTTTGCCTTGACCCAGCCGGGGCCACTTGCCAGCTTGATGCTGCTTCGCATTGTGGACCTGACCCCTGAGCGCATAGAGGCATGGGCCGCTTCGGAAGGCAAAACACGCCCTTCCTCAGCTAGGCTTGCATGGCGACTACTGACCGTGTTCTTGACATGGTGCGCTGAACAACCCAAATACGCTGCGCTGGTGCCCGCCAAGAACCCTGCTAAGACCAAAAAAGTCCGCGAAGCATTTGGCAAAGCTGGCACCAAGACCGACAACCTGCAAAAAGGACAACTGCACGCATGGTTTGCCGCAGTTACGCAACTGCAAAACCCCGTCATTTCCGCTTGCCTGCAAACGATGCTGCTGACCGGGGCAAGACCGGGTGAGGTGCTGAGCCTGCGCTGGGAGGATGTGAATACCAAATGGCTTGGAGTTGTCATCCGCGACAAGGTGGAAGGCATCCGCGAAATCCCCCTGACCCCTTACGTGGCAAGCCTGCTGGTCAGTTTGCCGCGACGTAATGAATGGGTTTTCTCAAGCCCCACCAGCGCCAGCGGCTGCCTGACCGAACCCAACACACCACACCACCGCGCCTGCAAGGTGGCAGGTCTAGACGGTCTGACCCTGCACGGCCTGCGCCGTTCTTTCAAAAGCCTGACCGAGTGGCTGGAAGTACCCGTGGGTGTGGTGGCGCAAATCCAAGGCCATAAACCCAGCGCCACCGCTGAAAAGCATTACACCGTTCGCCCGCTGGAACTGCTGGCGCTGCATCACAAACGTATAGAGGCGTGGATTTTGGAACAGGCTGAAATTGACTTTGATGCTAAGTCTGAGCCCGTCAAGCTGCGCTCCGTGAACTGAAAGTTGTTTTTACACCTGCTTAGAAAATGGGAATCAAATCGACGTAACGCTGATGGACAGAATTGCTGTTTTTTAAAATAGGCTCTGGCGCGCTAACAGTTGAAAATTGCTTGGCACTTTAATTTAGTCCACTAGGTCAATGCACTTCAATTCAAATAAATTGAGATAATATCAATAAGCGCTGCCGTAGAAGCCACACCTGTTTAACCGTATTCCACGGAAACACAAACAGTCTAGGGCCACATGAAAGCAAGCACTAAACCGGTTAATCCGTTTTTTGTGTTTGGTTTGTGTGGTCTTTTTGTTGCCATTCAAATCATCTTTTAAAGGATGCATTCATGGCTACGTCAAATCAGATTTTCCCCTCCCTTGAAAATCTAACTCAAACCTCAGTCAAAACTGAACAGGCGGCTTTTTACCTTATGCGAAGTGCTCAGACCCTTAGAGTTTGGGCAATGGGTAAAAAGAAAACACCAATCATTCCAACACGAATCAATGGCCGCCTTGCATGGTCTGTTGCTGACATTCGTTGTTTGCTTGGAGTGCAATCATGACAACAACTCAAACTCAAAATTTACAGCGACTAATTGAGCAAATTCAAAAACCTGGGATTCACTTTATAGGGATAGAGCACGATAACTACTGCCCTGCTGCTGAGTCACAGCTCATATCAGACTGTATTTGCAAACCAGATGTGAAAATCAATACTGAACAGCAAGCTATAGCAAATATGGTGCACAGCCGTGTTCAACGCCGAGCAGCAAAAAGAGCTGCTGAAAAAGCAATGCATAAAGCTAAGGGGGGCGGCCATGTTAATGATTGAAATTAGCCCAAGTGCCACAAAAGACGAAACCCCGGCAGCCGACCAAGCAAACGGGGTTTCTAGAGAGCAAGCCGAAATGTTCTACCTGCCTATATTTTGCCCTTTAATGCCGCCAAAAAACAGCGCCACTGAGCAAGTATTACTCTCACTGCTGGAGCGTGACTTAACCCAGCTTGAATGGCTTAAGGCAGGCAACGGATGGCGCTTAGCCGCTGAAATAAAGGAGCTAGATTATTTAGGATGGGAACCAATATCCGTTCGCGTTAAGTGCATCGGCTGGGGCCGCAAGATAGCCCTTTACTCAGTGCCACCAAAAGCTAAGCAAGCTGCATTTGCGCTTTATCAGCAAGGCGGTGCAGTATGAACTTCACCACTTTCGACAAAAGCCAAGCCATGGCGCTCAAGCTAGGCGATGCAGCTCAAGTATTGTTCTGTACGTTTGACGTTTCAAAAAAAGACGGAAGGCTCATCAAAAAACCAATCCGGCGTGATGGTAAGGCTGGGGTTCCTGCTGTAATTTCAGACGAAGCCCTTTTTACCGCAAGCGATGTTTACGGCATGGAGGCCATTCAGCACGGCCAATATTTTGGGCTGAACATGAACAAGCCTAATTTCGTTGAAGGCAAAGGGTATTTGGTCTGCTTAGACGTTGATATGAAACACAAGCCCAACAGCGACAAAACGCACCAAGCCATTTTGAGATTGAGGAGTTGGGTGGTTGAGAAAAATGTACTTACCGAAAAATCGCTGTCGGGCGTTGGCCGTCATGTTTTTGTCTTTGCTAAGACCGCCAACAATATCCTAAGAAACTATCCGCTGGCTGAGGGTCAAGAGGTTGAAATATTTGGCCTTGAATCTAGTGACAAAAAATCAATTCTTTTAACCGGTGAGGCTATGAAAGGCGAAGTCGTTGAAATAGACGATTTAGAGACGCTATTAATTGACCTTGGCATTGCAAAACAAAAGATCGCGCCCGAGCCAGTGTCACCAAAGCAAAGTGAAAATCAAGACTTTCTCAGCCTAGCTCCAGCGCTGGCGCCAAAAGCCAATCATGAGGGCTTTAACCCCCCCTTGCAGGCCTCAGCGCGTCAATACGTTAGCAACCCTCACGAAACGTATTTGAAGGCCGTAAACGCCCTTCAATACCTTAGCGCCGATATGCAAGAGCCGGATTGGTGGCGAATTGGTGTGGCACTGCAAAATGATTTAGGCGAACACGGCCGAGAACTTTTTATTAATTGGTCTAGCACCAGTGTTAAGTACAAAGGTTACGCTGAAACTAGCCGCAAGTACGACCGCGCCATTTCAGATAAGGGGCTAACCATTGCCACTGTTTTGTGGCAAGCCCAAAGGCACCCAGGCTTCAAAGCTTTAACCTTTTCCCGTCAATCTGCTCAAGCTGACTTTTCAGGCTTAACGATTGATAAAGAAACGGGGGAAGTGTTACCACCGGCACTAACGCCAGTCAGCATCAATGACGTAATAAGTAATCCATCCCCAGCGCCAGCGTTTGTGTGGGATGGATACCTGCCTAAAGGCGAGGTGTCCCTGCTAGCAGCGCATGGTGCTGCCGGCAAGAGCACCATTGGCCTCATGTTATGCGTAGCAGCCGCGCTGGGCAGACCACTTTTTGGCGTGGATACAGTTCAATGCAACACTTTGTTTGTGAGCCTAGAGGACAGCGCACCAGTGGTGCGTTACCGGTTGGCTGGCATTTGCCGAATATGGTTTATCGACCCTAGCGAGTTAGGTGACAAGCTAACCGTTGTTGATGGCGCTGAGTATCCCGAATTGTTTTCCGCTGACAACCGCCAAGGTGGAGACACGACCCGCACCTATTTTGAAATGAAGCAGCTAGTCAAAACTTATGAAGTAGGGCTGGCAGTGATTGATAACGCCAGCGATGCCTTTGGGGGTGATGAAATACAGCGCCGTCAAGTGAGGGCTTTCATTCGTTCGTTAAGTCAGATTTTGAAACCCGGCAACGCTGCCCTGCTGCTGTTGGCGCACGTTGACAAAAACACATCACGTTCAAAACAGTCTGAAAACTCCGAGGGTTACACGGGTTCTACGGCTTGGCATAACAGTGTCAGAAGCCGATTGTTTATGAAGCGTGAAGATAACGGCAATCTCAACATCGACCATCAAAAGCTCAATTTAGGCTGCAAACGTGAGAAGTTAACGCTGACGTGGCAAAAAGGCGAAATGATGCCCCGCTTAGCTGATGGCGCTTCTTATGCTGACCTAGACCCGCAAGCGGCGCGGTTAGCAGCTAAAGCAGATGATGAACTTTGCATCAAACTGCTTAGGATGATTCATGAGTTTGCAAGCCGTGAGCAATATTGCGGCACCAGCACCATGGCGAGAGACCATGCATTTGCAATTCTGAAAAGTGAGCCAGTCTTCAAGGTGCTAGGTTTGAAGCGTGAGGACACCCAGCGGTTACTCAACCAATGCCAACGAGCAAAGTGGTTGGAGAGGTTTGATTACAAATCTGCTGATTACAAACCTAAGAACCGATGGGAATTAACGCAAGCCGGTCAATTGTTTGCAGGGTTGTCTGCACAACTTCCGGTAATAGTGAAGTCGGTTGGTGCGTTGCAAGAAGAAAAGCCAAACGAGGAAGAATTTACGCCATCCGCCGTTAGGCCGCTGATTAGTTGAACGGCGGAAAATGCTCCACGGCGGGACGGCTACGCCGTCCGCCGTTTGGCGTGGGGGGGTGTGGGGGGTAGCGGGAAGAAGTTTTTGGTGCTTTGTAAGGCGGGGTAGATAACTGGCTCAGGCCCCCCTTGACTAAAAACAGTGGGGCTACATTGACTGGGCAGCAAACACACAGAAAAAATTTTGAATTGGAATGAACAAATGACTAAACGCAAAACACTGGCAGACATTGCCGACCATGGCGCTAAAAATATTGTTCGTACACAAGCCGAACGCGAGTACAGACGCACTGCCAACAAAGCCATTCACGCTGCTGGTGGGCCACAGATAGCGGTTTGGGACGAAGTGGCTGCTGGTGCCACTGTGGTGACCATTGCCGAGGGGTTGGGGCTATCGCTGTCCACCTTCAACAGGTGGCTTTATTTTATGCCTGAGAGAGAAATGCTATATCGTGAAGCACGCAAAAAAGCAGCGCAAGTGATTGCCGAGCAAACAATTCAAATTGCCGATGACGCAACGCTGGAGGACTTGCAAACCGCACGACTAAGAATTGATGGGCGGGTGAAGTTGGCCGAGCGATACGCACCTAATGGCTTTGGAGCAAAGGCAAGCGGCGATGAATAACAAGAACTTACCCTTGCGGCTTTGCAATTGAGAGTAGAAAAACGAAATTCGGCTAAATAAGCCACTTTAAGGATTCGGCTCTAGGCAAGTGGGCTAATTCAATGCAAAATCAAAGCAACAATTTGACGTAGACAGAAAAGACGGGTCGTGAAACGCGACCCACGTGTGGCCGCGGTTTTTTGGGAGTTGATATGCCTGTTGAATATTTCTCAAAACTAACCAACGCGCAGCTTGATGTTTATTATTCAAAACATCAGGCTGCAATACCTTTGCCGTTTTCTGGTATGAAAAACAAAAATTACAAAGTTATTGGAAAATTGGATCGTCCTCATAATTCCCAAGCAGGCCAAGAGGAACACCTGCCGGCAAACCCTTCGGGCCATATTCTTCAAGATACTTCAAAAATCTCTAACAACACTTAGTTACAATTTCAACCAAAAGACATTAATGAAATTACTTTTTTTAATTACTGCCTTGACCCTCAGTGGTTGTGCGTTGACTCCAGAGGAAATGAGAACTGCATCTGTCCAGCGGTTATGCGATGCCTATGCGGCCCCCCTTAGTCCACAGCTAATGGACCCAGGCATCAAATCAGAATTAATTAGAAGGGGTGCTGGGCATTGCACAACGGCTGAGTATTTACAAATACGAGCAAGTGCATTGCAAGGTATGGGCACTTCGATGCAACTGCTTCAACAAGGCCAACGCCGAACGTATGCTCCAGCCGCTCCGTTACCAACTTTTCCGCAATCTGTACGCTGCACTACACAATACAACGCTCTTTCCAACACATATCAAACTATTTGTAATTAATCTCAAAGGATGCGCTTTCCTGTTTTAATGGTGGTTGAAGATAATGCTGGTAGGCGTGGTAATCGATCAATCGATTTTGAGGTGAAATAAGATGAAAAAAAGTTGTTTCGTTTTTCCACTTCTCGTGTTGAGCTTTGTAAGCGCCAATGCCAGTATTTTTGATCTCGGGCATTGCGTCAGCACCATTACCAAGGTAGGTGATCCGATTAGGGCGCCAGATGGATCCATGAGGAGAGTGATTTCATTAAAAGGAACATCAATTTTCTTCTGCACTAATCCCCTT
>CANNNB010000059.1 GCA_947505995.1 Comamonadaceae bacterium | reverse complement strand
AGCAGGCATGTGCGCTTCATGCATGTGCCAAGTGGTCGAAGGCAGTGTGCATTTAAGGCACAACGATGTGCTGGATGCCAAAGACTTGGCCAAGTCATGGACCCTTGCATGTCAAGCTGTCCCAACCAGCACACATCTTCGCCTCAAATTTCCGGAGTAAATTTCCAATGACCTTGCCACATGCCGGAATGACCGATGCCCCAACCGCGGAAGACCGCTGGGCACAACCCAGCAATTTACCAAGTACATTGCCCGCCATGATTCAGCAGGCCGCTGCCGCCTACCCGCAGCGCGATGCCATCATTGACGGTACCCTTCGCATCGACTACGCAAGCTTGTGGCAACAAAGCCAAGCAGTTGCAGCATCCTTGATTGCCATGGGCGTTGAAGCCGGCGATCGGGTGGCCATTTGGGCGCCAAATATTTCGGAATGGATTTTGGCGGCTTGCGGCATCCATGCAGCAGGTGCTGTCATGGTGCCATTGAACACCCGCATGAAAGGCCAAGAGGCTGTTGACATTTTGGAACGCAGCCAATCCAAAATTTTATTTTGTATTGGCCATTTTTTGGGGCAATACTATCCCAACATGCTAGAGAGCATTCGTCCCAACACATTGCAACATATTGTGGTCTTGCGTGAGGGCTTTGCGGTAAACAACGCTAGCTCACAAGACTTAGATTGGCTTCACTTTTTGCAAAAGTCCACAGCCCAGTCCCTGTTGAAAGTTGCAGATCGAATTGCGCAGCTTACAGAAAATAGCACCGCCGATTTAATGTTCACATCGGGCACCACCGGCAGGCCCAAAGGTGTCATGGCCGCACACGGCCCGACCATCAAAGCCTTCAGTGCTTGGAGCCGTGTCGTTGGCTTACAGCAAAGCGACCGTTATCTTGTTGTGAATCCCTTCTTTCACTCTTTTGGCTACAAAGCGGGCTGGGTAGCGGCCTTCATCCAAGGTGCGACGGTCTACCCAGAACAGGTGTTCGAAGCCGAGGCCGTATTGACGCGCATTGCCAAAGCAAAGATCAGCTTCTTGCCGGGCCCTCCGACTTTGTTTCTCAGCATGCTCGCGCATCCCAAGCTCAAGGATTTTGATATTTCTTCATTGCGTGTGGCAGTGACTGGCTCTGCCAATGTGCCGCCTATTCTTATTACGCGCATGCGCGAGGAACTTGGCATTGACAATGTAACCACCGCTTACGGCTTGACCGAATGCGGCGGGTGCGCCACTGTATGCGATCCACGAGACAGCGCAGAGACCGTGGCCAGTACCTGCGGTCGCGCCATTCCTGGCACAGAAGTTCGATGTGTCGATGCAAGTGGCCAACCTGTGCCTATTGGCCAGCCTGGTGAAGTTCAGTTACGAGGTTACCATGTGATGCAGGGCTATTTTGGTGACGAAGCAGCCACCCGCGAAACCATCGACTCAGAGGGCTGGCTGCATACTGGCGATGTCGGTGTGCTTGATGAACGCGGTTATCTCAAAATTACAGACCGTTTAAAGGACATGTTCATCTTAGGCGGCTTCAATTGCTACCCGGCCGAGATTGAGAGATTGTTGGCTGATCACCCTGCCATCGCCCAAGTGGCAGTCATTGGTTTACCCGATGAGCGCATGGGTGAGGTCGGTTGTGCCTGCGTGATATTGAGAGACGGTGCCCAACTCAGTGCAGAAGAATTGATTGCTTGGTCAAGAAGCCACATGGCCAATTACAAAGTCCCTCGCCATGTGATGTTCTGCATACAGTTTCCGTTGAATGCATCCAACAAAGTGCTCAAACGAGAGCTGGTGGAGATTGCCAGCGCTAAGTTGCTCGCATCAAGCCATTGAATTTCAGGGTGCATGGATTGACAGCATCCAGAAGGAGGATGCCTGTTTTAACGGACTGCAGATCGCCAGACGGTTCTAAAACCCACATGCTGCATGCCTGTATCAATACCGTGCGGCGTGCGTGCAGCAGGTCGATAACGACCACAGAAATTGTCAGAACATAAAAAGCTGCCGCCCTTGGCCACCTTCATGCCACCATTGGGATTGCGAGGATCCAAGTAATCATCCTGGGTCAACTCCCAGACGTTGCCGGCCATGTCAAACAAACCAAAACCGTTCGGCGGAAAACAACCCACGGGCGCTGCGTTGTGATAGCCATCTTCTTTCAAATCTTGGATTGGAAAATTACCTTGCCAATGATTGGCCATGGGTTTGCCCTGCGTATCTCTTTGACCTTTGTCATTGCCCCAGGTGTAATCGGCATCTTCCAGACCACCGCGGGCCGCAAATTCCCATTCGGCTTCTGTGGGTAAATCTTGTCCGGCCCAACGGGCATAAGCCATGGCGTCTTCAAATGCGATGTGGACCACAGGTTGGTTGGCTCGACCTCTAATCTCGCTGTCAGGGCCTTCTGGATGGCGCCAAGAAGCACCTACCTGCCAAGACCACCATTGACTCACATCGTTCAAACCATTGACTTTGAGGGGCTGGCGAAAAATCAGTGAGCCAGCTTTTCGTTGGGTCTCATTCAGTTGTGGAAACTGTTTGATGTCCAAATTTCTTTCTGCCACTGTCACATAGCCTGTACTTTTTACAAAAGCTGAAAATTGGGCATTGGTCACTTCGTGTTGTTGAATATAAAAGGGCGCAACTTCCACTGTCTTGCGTGGTCGCTCTTCGGGGTAAAACCGCTCCGAACCCATTGAAAAACGCCCGCCCTTGATGGCCACCATGCCCGCCGGAGCTTTGCCCAAAGCTGTCTTGGCAGTTGGCAAACCACTGTAAGACTGGCACAAACGACTCTGTGCAAAAGAAGCACCCGCACCAGCCAGCAAGGCCAAGAACAGCAAATGAATGAAGAGTGAGGGTACGGATTTCAATTTAACGACCTTCAAATAAAGGCTTGCGCTTTTCAATGAAGGCCTGCATACCCTCTTTTTGATCGCGTGTTGCAAACAACAATTGGTTGGCTTTTCGCTCTAACATGAGGGCCGTTTCCAATGAAGCGTCTACTCCTGCCAAGACCACTTCTTTGATTTGACTGACCGCTAAAGGCGGCATGGCTGCAATTAGGGCGGCCATTTTGAGGGCCTCTGGCAAGACTTGATCGTCTGGATACAGCGCGCTAACCAAACCCATGTGCTGAGCTTCTTGGGCTGAAACAGGCTTGCCGGTTAAGAGCATGCGCATGGCATTGAACTTGCCCACAGCCCGCACCAGTCTCTGGGTGCCGCCAATGCCGGGCATGATGCCGATGCGAATTTCAGGTTGAGAAAAGCTGGCGCCCTCGCCAGCCAAAATGATGTCGCAGTGCATGGCCAGTTCTGCGCCACCGCCGTAGGCATAACCACAAACTGCCGCAATGATGGGCTTAGGGCAACGTTCAATGGGGGCCCAAACCCGCTCGGTGTGGCGCTCCATGATTTCGATAGGCCCCGCACCTTCTAGGCCTTTGATGTCGCCGCCAGCAGCAAACACCTTATCGCCACCCGTTAAAACAATGGCTCGGACCTTTGGGTTGGCTGCCAATTCTGTAAAAGCTTTAGACAATAAGTCCTGCAAATTAAGGCTCAAGGCATTGGTGGCTTTAGGGCGATTCATACAAACCACAGCCACCCCGTCATCGCGGCATTCGACCAAAAGCTCGTTCTGCAACAGTTCGTTGAGGGCTGGATCTGCCGAGTCCGTGCCAGGAGAAGTTGAATCAAGGCTCATGCATATGTCCTGCAAGTGTTGATGCGGTGAATGGTCATTTTAAAGGTTCCTCTGAACATCGTCCGTTTGGATGTATCTAGACACCCAGGCAATCGGTAAATTTGAGGCATGAAACATAAATCCGATTTCAAAGATCGCGTTGTGCTTGTCACAGGGGGCACCAAGGGGATTGGCCGCGGCATTGCCGAGGGCTTTTTGAGTGCGGGTGCCAAGGTCATTGTATGCGCCCGGAATGCACCCGAGCAGTTGCCGAGCATCGACGGTCAAAGTGCAGAATTCATGGCCTGCGACGTCAGGGAAGCTGATGCTGGCCGCGCCATGATTGCCAGCATTGTCCAAAAATATGGTTGCCTTGATGTGTTGATCCACAACGCTGGCGGTAGCCCTGGTGTTGATGCGGCCACCGTTTCACCCCGTTTTCACGAAGGGGTCATTCGCCTTAATTTAACAGCCGCCCTGCACATGGCGCAGTCAGCCAATGCCACCATGCAACAGCAAGAACAAGGTGGCGTCATTGTGTTCATCGGCAGTGTGAGCGCACTCAGGCCTTCACCTGGCAGTGCTGCCTATGGTGCAGCCAAGGCTGCGGTGCTCAGTCTGGCTTCCTCCTTGGCAGTCGAATGGGCCCCCAAGGTTCGCGTGGTGGCTGTCAGCCCCGGCTTGGTCAAAACAGAGCTGTCGCACTTGCATTACGGCGATGAAGCCGGCATTGCAGCAGTGGGGCAAACCATTCCGGCAGGTCGCATGGCCGAGCCCTCCGATATTGCCAATGCCTGTCTTTTTGTAGCGTCAGATCAAGCCAGTTACTTGAGCGGCACCAATTTGTTATTGCATGGCGGTGGTGAAAAACCAGCCTTTCTTGCAGCCTCCAACGCAGCTCAATCTTGATCAGATCGACTGCCACTACCCCACATTGAAGGAGCTAAACCTTGTCTGAACACGAATGGATGCATGATATTCGCGCCTTGGTTGGCAAAGAATACGGACGCGTTTACGCATGGGACAAAGTCAATGCGCCCATGATCCGCCAGTGGTGCGAAATCATGGGCGTTGACGATGCGCGTTACCTGAAAGAAGGCGCCGTCATTGCGCCGCCTGCCATGCTCCAAGTTTGGTGCATGGAAGGCTTCACCATGAACAACTACCCACCAGGTTCCACCAAAGAAAATCCTTACGAGGCTTTAAAATTGATGGAACCTCATGGTTTGGCCTCGGTGGTTGCAGTCAACTCAGAACTCAGTTTTACAAGGGACGTCACTGAAGGCGAGCGCCTTTACTACACCACCCGTTTGGACGCCATCAGCCCCGAAAAAACGACTGCTTTAGGCACCGGTTTTTTTGTAACGCTGGTCATGACTTTTTTCTCTGAAAAGACGACAGGTGATGAAGAAGTCGGCCAACTCTTGTTCCGCGTTTTCAAGTTCCGTCCTGCCCAAACCAACAGCGCCCAAAAAGAGCCGGTCAAGTTGCCCGCGCCAGCCAAACGGCCGCCGCCCGGCATCAGCGACGACACCCGATTCTTTTGGGACGGCGCTAACCAAGGCAAGTTGCTCATTCAACGCTGCAAAGCTTGTGGCAGCTTGCGGCATCCACCCGGCCCAGTTTGCTCAAAGTGCCATTCTTTTGAATGGGATACCGTTGAAGCATCCGGTCGCGGCACCATCTATTCATTTGTAGTGATGCACTACCCCGAAGTACCACCCTTTGACCACCCCAACCCCATCGCCTTGATTGAGTTACAAGAGGGCACTCGGCTTATTTCGCAATTGGTCGGCGTCAAGCCAGGCGATGTGAAGATAGGCGATGCCGTTCAAGTGGAATTCAACACATTCAACGATGGCGAATTGACACTTCCTCAATTCAGGCCAGTGGCCCAAACAGCAGGAGCAAGCGCGTGAAATTTTTACTGACAGAAGAACAGACTGCCTTTGCAGAAATGGCCAGTGGCCTGTTTGCCGATTACTGCAGTGACGACCAATTGCGTGCTCACGACAAATCCGATGCACCCTACATGCAGTCGCTCTGGCAACAATCTGTGGCCTCCGGCTTGCACACCATTTTGATACCTGAATCGCATGGTGGTTTGGGCTTGGGCATGACTGAACTCATGGCCGTTCTAGAACAACAAGGCCGTGCACTGGCCAATGTGCCCTTGTGGGAAACACAAGTGGGCGCAACGGCTTTGGCAAAGTTTGCAGACGCCTCCCTAACACCCGTCATTGAACAAGTGTTGTCTGGCGATGTGCTGCTGTCCTTGTCCTTAGAAGCCTTGACACAGTCCAGAGGGTCTTCGCTGCAACTTGCTCGCTCTGGTGACAATTGGAAACTCAGCGGAATCGCGCCAGCCGTGCCTTTGGCTTCAGTCTCTCCCTATGCGCTGCTAGCGGCGGAAGCCTTTGATGGCATGCATCTGGTGCTCATCGACTTGAAAGACAAAGGCATTCAAATCAATTCAGGCAGAAGCCAGCATCACCAAGCTGTCGCCGATTTAAGCTTCGACGCACTGGCCTTAACTGCTGAGCGAGTTTTGCCCTTAACTGCCACCGCGTGGGCAGAACAACACGCCATTGCCTGCTTGGCTTCAATACAACTGGGCGTGACTGATCAGCAACTTAAGCGCACGGTTGAATACGTGAGTGAGCGGCAACAATTTGGCCGCGTCATTGGCAGCTTTCAATTGGTGGCAGGTCAAATGGCCGATGGCTACATTGCTACCGAAGCCCTGCGTTCTTCTTTGTGGCAACTTGTTTACAGACTAGACGCTGGTTTGGGCTCTGCACCGCAAGCTTGGGCGACCCGTGCATTGGCCAACGACACAGGCCACCGCGCCGGTCACATGGCCCAGCACGTCCATGGCGGCATTGGTGTCGACTTGACCTACCCCATTCACCGCTTCTTATTTTGGACACGGGCCAATGCAGCAGCCTTAGGTGGCACTGAGCACCAGCTGGCCAAACTGGGCGACTGGTTGGCCAACAACGAGCATTTGGGCTGGAAATACGACGCAGCCGAAGACAAACCTTTTGAGGGAAACCAACATGCAGCGGTTTGAAGACATTCAAACAGGTGACACTTTGGAGTCACTCACAGTGCCCATCACAGTGGCATTGATTGCGGGCGGCGGCATTGCAACGCGCGATTATTTCCCAGGCCATCACGATTTGGAAGCCGCGCGGGCCTTGGGCTCGCCCCATATTTTCATGAACATTCTGACCACCAATGGTTTGATTCAACGTTTCGTCGATACCTGGTGCGGCCCAACTGGCCAAATGCTCGATTTGAAAATCAAATTGGGTGCGCCCAACTACCCGGGCGACAAAATGGTCCTCAGTGGCGCCATCACCGACAAGCGCGATGCCGACCGCAGTGTAGAAATCACACTCAAAGGCATCAACAGCATGGGCCCTCACGTGAACGGCACGGTGCGCGTGCGGTTTTCTTAAATCGTGACGGCAAAGGAATTTATCAATGACTGATTTTTCAATTTCGGGTCGTGCCGCCATTGTCGGTTTGGGTGCGACAGAATTTTCCAAAAACTCTGGGCGCACCGAAGTGCGCTTGGCCATAGAAGCCACATTGCAAGCCTTGAACGATGCAGGCATTGATCCTTCCGAGGTCGATGGCTTTTCTTCGTACAGCGTCGACAAAGTGCCGGAGTATGAAATTGCTCGGCTGCTAGGGGCCAAGAACATCAACTTTTTCAGCCAAATTCCACACGGCGGTGGTGCAGCTTGCGCGCCTGTTTTGCATGCTGCGATGGCAGTGGCCACAGGCATTGCCAAAACCGTGGTGGTGTATCGCGCCATGAACGAGCGCAGCTGGTACCGGTTTGGCAATGGTAACTATGGTTTTGGCTCGTCACCTCTTTTTGAGAACGTCAACTACGGTTGGTACATGCCCTACGGCTTTCACACGCCAGCAGCTTGGGTCGGCATGTTTGCACAACGCTACATGCACACCTTTGGCGCCACTAGCGAAGATTTTGGTCGCATTGCTGTAGCCGCTCGCGATTTTGCAGCCACCAACCCCGCAGCTTTCTTTTATGGCAAGCCCATTACTTTGGCTGAGCACCAAGCTTCACGGTGGATTTGCGAACCCCTGCATTTGTTGGATTGCTGCCAAGAATCTGATGGCGCTGTGGCCATGGTTATTACCTCTGTCGAACGGGCGCGAGATTTGAAAACACGTCCTGTGGTCATCAAAGGGGCTGCTCAGGGCATTAGCGACGGGCAACAAATCATGACCTCTTACTTTCGCGAAGACATTACCGGTCTGCCCGAGATGGGCTTGGTGGCCAAACAACTTTGGCAACAAAGTAAGTTGAGCCCAGACGACATTCAAACTGCGGTCATCTACGACCACTTCACTCCTTTTGTATTGCCACAACTTGAAGAGTTTGGTTTTGCCAAACGCGGTGAAGCCAAAGAATTCATCCGTGCCGGACACCATGCACGCGGTGGCAAGATGCCCATCAACACCCATGGCGGTCAATTGGGCGAAGCCTATATCCACGGCATGAACGGCATTGCAGAAGCTGTGCGACAAGTTCGCGGCAGCGCCGTCAATCAAGTACCAGATGTGCACAACGTTCTCGTCACAGCCGGCACCGGCGTGCCCACCAGCGGCCTCATTTTGGGCACTGCCTAATCCGTCCACAGAAAGACGATCATGTTCATCGATCTCAACCCCGAACAGCACACATTGCGCATGCAGGTGCGCGATTATTTCAACAATCTCATGACCCCGGACTTGCGTCTCAAATTGCGCGGCGCAGAAAGTGGCAATGAGTATCGCCAAACCATTCGCCAAATGGGCAAGGATGGTTGGCTGGCTGTGGGCTGGCCCAAAGAGCATGGCGGTCAAGGTCTGAGTGCCACAGAGCAATTGATCTTTTTTGAAGAAGCCAACATTGCGGGCGCACCACTGCCCTTCGTCACCATCAGCACCGTGGGTCCAGCCCTCATGGAGTCAGGCTCTGCCTCCCAAAAAGCGCGCTTTTTGCCTGGCATTGCATCGGGCGAATTGATTTTTGCCATTGGTTACTCAGAACCTCAAGCTGGATCTGACTTGGCGGTTTTAAAGACTCAAGCCAAACTGGAAGGTGATCTTCAAACAGGTCGCTTCATTGTGAACGGTAGCAAACTTTGGACATCAGGCATTGAGGCGGCTGACCATGTTTGGTTGGCTGCACGAACCGACCAAGACTTGCCTCGGCACAAAGGTGTATCCATTCTCATTTTGGACACCAACGCGCCCGGCTTTTCACACACACTCATTGAAACTGTTGGTAACTTCACGGCGGCGACGTATTACGACAACGTTGAAGTGCCTGCCGATCGCTTGGTGGGTGAACTGCATGGGGGCTGGAAATTGATCACCGCCCAACTGAACCACGAACGCTTAGGCTTAGGCTCTTGGGCCGACAAAGTGTTTGGCCCCTATGTCAAAGTGCTGCAGTGGGCCAAAGCGCGCGATGAGAACGGCCGACGCGCGGTCGACCAAGCTTGGGTCAAACGCTCATTGGCGGAATGCTATGCAAGGCTTGAAGCCATGCGCCTGATTAATTTCCGCATTGCCGCCGAACTTGAAAACGGCCGCATGGACATTGCTTTGGCATCGGCCACCAAAGTCTATGGCTCAGAGAGTGTCATTGAAGTTCTCAGAAAGCTCATTGACATTGTGGGCTCCAGCGCACTGGTCAGGGCTGGTAGCTCTGCGGCCATGTTGCTTGGCGAACTTGAATACGAAGTTCGTGCTTGCACTCTCACCACTTTTGGCGGTGGCACCAACGAAATTCAGCGTGAATTGATTGCACAGTTTGGCCTGCAGATGCCAAGGCCTGTGCGCTAAACCCACTCACTCATCGTCACACTTATTCAGTAGAAATGGAGATCACGTGAACCCTGCGTCCATCCTACCGCGTGAAGTCACTCAGGCCAAACTTGACAAGCGGTCCAAGGCAAGCACGCGCCATCGTGCGTCTCAAACTTACACGCTCGCAGATCGCGTGGAAGAAAGTGTTGCACTGCATGCCGATCGACCTTGCATCATGTATGGCAATGATCAATTCACTTACGCACAAACCAACCAACGCATCAACCAAGTGGCCCATGCAGGTCATGCATTAGGCTTGAAGACGGGTGATGTGGTGGGTCTGTGCATGGAAAACAGGCCTGCGTTTTTGTTCACATGGCTCGGCTTGTCAAAGCTGGGGGTGAAGTTGGTTTTTTTAAATACCAACGTCAGTGGCAAACCATTGACCCATGCCATAGAAGTGACGGGTACCAAACTGATTGTCATGGGCGAGGAATGCTTGGGCTTGCTGGAAAATACAGCACTGTCAACAGACCTTCAATTTTGGTTATGTCCAGATCCTGAGAACGTGGCAAGCGAAGCACTTCGTGCACGATGCAGTGTCAATCTGGAATTGGCTTGTCAGGGTGCTTCGACTGAAAATCCGCCTTCTTCATGGCGCGAAGGCTTGGTGGCAGGCGACCCTGCCCTTTACATCTTCACCTCTGGCACAACAGGCCTGCCCAAGGCAGCCATCATCAGCCATGCACGTTGGTTGATTACAGGTGATGTGATGCAAATCACCATGGATGTTCAAAAGGAAGATTGCTTCTACTGCTTCTTGCCGCTCTATCATGGCGCAGCCTCCCTGTCTGCAGGTGCTACCGCATTTGCGTCCGGCGCCAGTTTGTTGCTTCGTCGCAAGTTCAGCCGCACAGAATTTTGGGCGGATGTGCGTCATCACCAGGTCTCTATTTGCCAATATGTGGGCGAAATTTGTCGCTTCTTGCTGACTGTGCCACCCAAACCCAACGACAAAGAACACAGCTTGCGCAAAATGGTCGGCGCTGGTTTAGCCCCTGAAGTTTGGGAACAATGGGTACAGCGCTTTGGCGAGTTTGATATTTTTGAGGGCTGGGGCGCAACCGAGTCCAACACCAACACCATCAATGTAGACAACCGGTTGGGTTCCTGTGGGCGCGTGCCTTTCTGGGAAAAAACCAATCTGCGCTTGGTCAAATTTGACATTGAATCCGGAAGCCATGTGCGCGATGAAAATGGCTTTCTAAAGGTTTGCGGCCCCAATGAAGTGGGCGAAGGCATTGGCATGATCATCAACATGCCCGATGTGGTGGGTGGCCGTTTTGAAGGTTACACCTCACCAGAAGCCACAGAAAAGAAAATTTTACGTAATGTGTTTAAAGAAGGCGATGCCTGGTGGTCCTCTGGCGATTTGCTGCGCTGTGATGAAGATGGCTATTGCTGGTTTGTCGACCGCATTGGTGACACCTTTCGATGGAACTCCGAAAATGTGTCCACTCTTGAAGTGGCCGATGTGCTGGGTGATTTCCCAGGTTTGGAATCAATCACCGTCTATGGCGTGAAAGTACCAGGTGCAGAAGGCCGCGCAGGCATGGCTGCTCTGGTTTTAGAACCAGGCACTCACTTTGATCCTGCCAAATTTTGGGCCTTGGCCACAGGTCGCTTGCCTCGTTATGCAGCCCCTTTGTATTTGCGACTGACGCCTACTGCAGACATGACGGGCAACTACAAACTTCGTAAAGTCGATTTGCAGCGCGAAGGCTATGACACGAATCTGGTCTCAGATCCTGTGTATGTCAGAGATGACAAACGCCAAACTTACCTGCCTTTGGAAGTTGGCAAGCTCAGGGCCGTCGGATGACACGCCCAAGGTCTTGATCACTATGCATGACATTGAAGAATTTCGCCTAGAGACGCGCAATTGGTTAGAAGCCAATTGCCCAGCGGCCATGCGTTTGCCCATTACGCAAGAAGAAATTGTGTGGGGTGGCTCGCAAGTTCATTTTAAAAATGAAGACCAGCGCATTTGGTTTGAAAAAATGCGCAACAAAGGTTGGTTT
>CANNNB010000058.1 GCA_947505995.1 Comamonadaceae bacterium | reverse complement strand
TCAAACAGGACGTTCGTACATTATTTTGGGGGCTACAACGGGCCCCTTTAAAGCAGGAAGTTTTGTTGACGACGTTGGTACCAGCGGCAATGACACACTGACTTCAACTGGCAGTCAAACTTTGGCAGGGGGCAGCGTGTCTGCCGGAACCGGCAACGACACATTCGTCTCAAGCGGTGCCGACATTTTGTTGGGCGGCATGGGCAAGGATGTATTTATCCTAGATCAAAGCACCATCACAGCACTTGAAAATAAATTTGGCACTGGTGGCAACACCAATCAACTCGCCAAAATAGATGGCGGCGCAGGCATCGACACCATTCGCTTAACAGGTGGATTGTCCCTAGACTTTTCACTGATCAGCAACACTGCATCCGGTAATATTGAAGGCTCTAGCCGAATCAATAGCATTGAACGAATAGACCTGCGAACCGACACGGGCAGAAATGACATTACGCTTCGAGTTCAAGATGTTCTAGACATGGCCGGTAGCAATTGGTCCAATCTATCGGCATACGACTCAGTACAAGGCACTGGTGGATGGGCAAACATTGCAGGCTCGCCTTATTTCTCTACAGGTGTGAAATACCATCAAGTGGCCATTGATGGCACCAGCCAGGATCGCGTGAATATTTCTGGTTGGGTGCGTGAAAGCTCAAACACGGCCAAAGTGAAAGATGCCGACAATATCTTGTATGACGTTTACGTTGCAGCGAATGGCGCTCCGGCAATGATGTTGGTGCAAGAAAATATCGTGCTGTTTAGCGTTCCATGAACCCAAACTAGGGTGTGGCCCTTTGCATGGAAGCTTTCAAACTTGCATTCAATGTATCAAGCGAATCAGCATAATGCGCACGCGTGGTTTTTGACAAACCAAGTTTGGCATTTGCTTTTTCTAACACACCGACCAACTGACGTGCATTTTCACGCATGATGCTGCGTGCATCTGCAGGCCATGGGCCTGCGGGTTTGACCAACACATCGGCCATGCGGCGCAATTGTTCGCGCTGCAAGTTGCGACGTATCAGGCTGGTTTCTTGGCCATTTTTAGCCTCAGACCAAATGGCTTCTTGCAGAGAGTCATAAACATCCGACAAGCCCAAGGTTTCTTTGGGATCATTCACCTTCATGCCCACCTCGGCCAAACGCGTGGCCACCGCAGGTGAATACACATGGTCCAAGATTTCTTTTTGCACACCTGCTACCAAGCGAACTACCGAAGTTTGCATGCTGCCATCGGCCTCGGTTCGCTCAAGGCGGTCGGTGGCCAAACGAGCGATGAACTCCGGCTTGAATTTGAAACTGTCTGTACCAAAAAAGTCTTTGGTGATCAAAGCCAATGCTTCTTTTTGTTTGGCTGAACTGACGGGTTCGAACACGCCGATTTTGCTGCCTGCTCGCTCGCGGCGAATGTGCACACCACCAATGTATTTGGCTGCCAATGGTGCCACACGGGTAAGTTGATTAAAGCCGCTACGGAAACTGCGAGTTAGGCGCTCATAGCTATCACCTGTGGCCAAGTTCATATTTTGCAAACGGTCCCACAACTCGCGCGACAGTTTCATGCGCAGTTTGTAATAAGCCAGTGGGTCGGAACCCAAGTCAAAACGATTGACCATGGGGTCGACACCGCCCATGCTGCCGTAGCCTGCATCTTCGTCAGAGTCGTATTGCAATTCGGGCTGACTGGCTTTGGCCAAAATTTGTGCAAGCCCCTGGGCTTCTTGGCCAGGAGCAAATTGTTTGTACCCAAACTCAATGGCCCAATAGTCATAGGAGCCCAAAGTGGACATCACGTACTCACCCTGCTTCTCTCCCTTGGGTGAAATGTTGTAGGGCGTGTAGTCCATGACGGATGCCGTGACGCCATTCATCTTGGTGAAATTAGGATCTTGAATTTGTTTCAAGTCATACACCGTGGAGGCGCGGAAGTTGTGACGCAGACCCAAAGTGTGACCCACCTCGTGCATGATCACATCTTTCAAATAAGCTTTGGCGAGGGCATCGGCTTGTGGGCTGTCTAGCTCCATGCCGCGCGCTTCTAGCAAATCTAAAGCGTAGTGCAGCTCTTGCGCTGCAGATTCAGCGTGATCGCACAGTTCTCCATCAGCACCCCGAACGCGGCCCAAGTCCTCAATGACCGCCCGACGGGCACCGCGTGTAAATACATCCGACATGCCAATGTCGGCATCCAAAATTTCGCCTGTGCGCGGGTCAGCTTGGGAAGGGCCAATGGCAAAGCCAAAATCGGCGCCAGTAAACCAACGAATGGAGGTGTGCTTCGCATCCATGTTATTGAAGTCATCAGTGGCTTGCTGTTGCTTCACCACCAAGGCGTTTTTAAAGCCCGCCTTTTCAAATGCTTTGTTCCACTCTAGTACACCTTGCGAAACTGATTCGCGGTATTTTTCTGGAATATTTTTGTCGAGCCAATACACAATAGGATCTTTAGGCTCAGACACTGCCGCAGCAGCATCTTTCTTTTCTAAACGCCACCGCTTGAGCAAGTGCGCCTTGGATTTGATGTTGAGGTCAGTGGTGTAGTCGGTTCGTTCGACTGTGAAGTAGCCAACACGCTCATCTGCGATGCGCGTTTGCATGGGCTCAGGCAAAGGCATCAAGCTGTAATAGTAGGACACAAACAGACTGCGCGGATCGGGCGTCGTACGCGGTGGCGGCGTCATGGGTACAGGACTAGGCGTCATAGACGGCGCTGAAATTCTAGGTACCGAGAAATGCACCTTTACTTCCAAACCTGTGAGCTTGTCTGTATTTTTAATGGCCGAGAAAGATGTGTTGCGTGTGTCAAGTGCAAACGGCATTCTGAAAGCTGCTTCCAAACTAGTTTGATAGCCGGGAATATCGGTGAACAATAAACTGTTGGCTTCAATCAAAATCGATTTGGTTTCAGGATGGGGTTGTGTGAGAACAGCCCCACTGGCCATCAAACTGTCAGAGAAAGACTCAGAGACAAACTGTGCTTGAGGTGTGCCCTCTTTGGCAAAGAACTGGGTGTTCTTGGCAATCAGTTGGATTTGATTTCCAATTTTTCTAAATTCAACCAACTTTGAGCTGCCCATTTGGCTGCCGTAAAGACCGCGCTCACCCACCGAGTTAGGGATGTTGTAAGAAAAGAAAAAAGGTTTACCAATTTGGCTTGGCAAAATTTCAAGCCAGACCTTGTCGTCTTTTTGGTGAAGCGTGAAGTAGCCAGGAATTGCCTTGGAATCCTTCAGAAAATCTTTCATAGGACGCAAAGCACCTGGTGCGGCAGGTGGCGTGCCTGGAGCTGTTGGGGCGGCGCCGGGGGCTGTAGGTGTGGTCGCAGGTACTGTTGCGGCTGCCGGGGAGGGTGGGGTTTGTGCTTGAGCCGAAGTCAAAGCCCAGAGGCTGATGCATGCCGCTGTCATGGCGGTCAATTTGAAGTTAGGCGAATAGAAGCGAGGCATGCTGAGTCCTAGGTAAAGGGTAACAATCAATAGGGACCATTCTAGAGACACGAGGATTAGGGTTATTACTAGGTGCTTGAAGTTGCCAAGCAACGCGCAGGGTTATTACTTGGCCCAAACCGGACAACAACCCAGCAAAATCTGAGCATGCATTCCATTATCTTGGTGAACCCCCATGCTTCAGGTGGGCGAGCTCGAAAACTGCAACCCCACATTTTGCAATGGTGCCAAAGGCAAAATGAAACCAACATAGTTCGCGAACCTGTCCAAGTGACAATGCCAGAGTCCATACGAGAGGCCCTGCAACTTCTTGAAAAACTACCCTGCCCCTCAAGGGTCATTATTGTGGGTGGTGACGGCACCTTGAATCAAATGCTGCCGGGTTTGCTAAAAGCTCACCACGAAGTGGGTTTGGTGCCCTATGGCAGCGGCAACGATTGCGCGCGGGCTTGGGGCTTGCACCGCATGTCATGGCAACAAGCATTGGCGCATGCACTTGATGGAACTGCCAGCGCAATTGACATAGGGCGTGTTGCTTTGGATCACAAGGCAGATCGTTTTTTTCATTCAAGTTTGGCGGTAGGCTTTGATGCGTCAGTGGGCAATCGTGCACTGGCAGGACCTAAATTCTTAAGAGGTTTAATGCGCTATTTGCTTGCTACTTTTCGGGAGTTGGCTTTTTTAAATAACTGGCCATTGAAAGTAGAGATAGATGGCCAGTTAGTGCACGAGGGTCCATGCCTGCTGTCGTCTGCACTGAACACGCCCACGTATGGTGGCGGCATGCCGGCAGTGCCACATGCAAGCATCAACGATGGTCAACTGAACGTGCTCATAGGTGGCACATTCAACCGATTGCAAACTCTCCTAATGCTTCCTCGTCTTTTAATTGGCAAACACTTGGGCCACCCGCGCATTCAATGTCATGCATTTTTAAAGGCTATCATGACCTGTGACGCATCGGTGCCTGTAGCGGCTGATGGCGAAACACTGGGTTTTGCCAAGCATGTCCAGATCGAATGCATTGCTAAAGCTCTGAATGTTGTGAAGATTTAATTGGGGTCAGATCAACATTAATTATTCTTGCTTCTTACTTTTTGGTTCTTTGTTTAAAAGGATTGCGAATCGACAAATTGGTTTTATCTGCAAACCGCACAATCAGGCCATCTTGCATATCCTCTGAATAGAGCACATCACATCCCGCAAGGCCCGCTGCTGAGACGATATTGGCATCATAAAATGACAGTTTGTATTTGGCCATCAACTCCAATGCTAACGAGTGCGTTTTTACACTCAACTCATGAACTTCGCAAACATCTAGCAAGGTGTCACACCATTTTCTAATTTGCACTAAGGCTATGGCTCTTTTTTTAAAAAGCACATTGGTAAATTCGTTTAACACTTGAACACTGATAGACGCGTCATTCAAAAGTAACTGCTCTACAAGGTCTGCACGCGGGCCATCATCTGACCAATAAATTAAAACATTACTGTCGATGAAGGCCTTCATCTTGAATTGGCCTCTTCACGGTCAAATACGAAGTTTTCAGGAAAGGGAGCTCGAAGCGCACGAACGCCCGCCAACAGCTCCCGTTTGCTGAGGGCTTTGTCTAAAACGAGTTCAGACACTTGACCTTTTTGACGAACCGCTTGCTTAAGCTTGAGTTCATCACCCACTTGAAGCCCCAACTCTTTGACCAGTGTTGCAGGCAACCGAATGGCCAAACTGTTTCCCCATTTAGCAACTTGCATGAGGACCACCTTAATAGATATACATAAATTATTGTATATCATATGGGGTCTACTGCAAATGTCAAAGAGTTTCTGCCTTGTTCTTGGCCAAGCAATGAAGTTAGATTTTTCCATATTCAAAATTATTTGAATAATTTTGAATTGAACCGCCAATCGAAAACTACTGCAATGATTTGAATTTTTGAATTATTTGTGAAATTTAGCAGTTCAAGAACCAATGGGGTCAGATCAACATTAATTTTTCTTACTTCATGCCTCTATGTTGAAGAGCGTTGCGAAGCAAGGGTGAGAAAAGACAAGCATTAATTCCCACCCAACTTCAAATTGCCTGTGAACAAACCAAACCCCGCTCCTAGAACCACTTTTTCAAAAATATTGAGGTTCGGAGTTGGCATTCCTCCGCACACCTTTGAAACATAAGATGCATCAAAGTGATCCACGGCATCCAAACTCATGTTCAAACCCAACAGAGGCAACAAAAATCCACCGCCAGTGAGCAACAACAAAGAAGGCGTGGCAATTGATCGGGTGAGCTTAATCTCGTCGTGCAAAGGCGCCAACCCAAAGGAACGTTGGCAAGCAGGCTCTTTGAATTGCGGCGTCATTGGGTTAATGCTGTCAGCCATGCTGCGGGTGTGACTGGCGCACCCGTTCAATCCAAGCAACAGCAGCGCTATCAAAATTTTGGTGTGTATCACTTCAAGACCGGCAAAAACTGCGTCTCGCCCATTTGCCAAAGCATGAAAGCATGCATTTCAGCCGTTCTTTGCATGGCCTGCTCAGAACTTGAACCCGAGCCATGACCCGCTTCATAATCTAGGCGAAGCAGAACAGGCTGCGAGCCCTTTTGTGCATCGGCCAAACGAGAAGCAAATTTCAAGCTCTGCCAAACATCCACCCTTATATCGTTCACGCCATGCATCAGCATGGTGGCCGGATAACGCACTCCGTCTTTTATCGAATGGTAAGAACTGTTGCGCAACAACGCATGAAACTCAGGCTCGAGCTTCACAGTGCCATATTCAGGAATATTGGCCACCCCATTGGCACGCTGCTCAGAACGCACCATGTCGAGTACCGGCACTGAGGGCACAGCAGCAGCAAACAAATCGGGGCGTTCAGTGATAGCGCGGCCCACAAAAATACCACCCGCACTGCCGCCATAAATACCCAACTTTGAAGCGCTGGTGTAGCCATTGGCAATGAGCCATTCAGCCGCCGCAATGCCATCTTTCCAAGTATTGAACTTGGTGGTTTTGTGACCCGCCTCATGCCACTGACTGCCTAATGCCCCACCGCCACGCACATGCGCATAGGCATAAATACCGCCTCGCTCGACCCACGCCATGACACCATTGCTACGCCCTGGTTCTTCAGTGTTGCCATATGCACCGTAACCATACAAGATAGTCGGATTCTTGCCGTTCAGAACCGCATCCTTTCGCATGATGAGGGAGACAGGCACTTTCACGCCATCGTGACTTGTCACCATCACCTCGCGTGCCACAATTTCAGCACGCTGAACAGGCTCTACAGGGGGGGCTAAATTCAGCCGCACAAACTGATTTGAATTCGATGAAGCGGATGAGTTTGGCGAATACACATAGCGACGCAAAGCTTGGGTCCAACTGCTTACCGCAACAATTAAATCTTGATGGTCGACACTGCCGGTCATGCTGACATTGCCCTCAAACGGCAAGCCCACTTTTTGAACATCGACTTTAATTGAACTTGAACCAACAAAAGCATTGATGGAGGCCGCAGGCAAACGCATCAATGCAGTATTGACACCTTCTCTTCGCGTGACATAAAGGGCGTCTTGACTTGCTGTCATTGCACGCAGCACACCTTCTGACTCTGGCAGTAAAGTTTCAGCTGTTGGCAAATCAAGCTGCGGGATTTTGAGCTTCAGTATTTTGAAACGTGGGGCATTCAAAGCGCTCCGTAAATAGACATTACCATGCCCCAAATCAACTTCGCGAATGTCGGCCGATTGATTGAAGACCTCACGCCACTTGGCCTTGCCATTCAAAACGTCATCGAAGTTGGCAACATACATGGCCAAGCGCCTATCAACACCAAAGTTAACCACCATGCCCGCCAAATCGGTGCCGGGCAACTCTTGCACATACCCAGTAGCAAATGGGGGCAACTTGAGATCGGCATACATCGACGCATTGAAGACCAGTTTGTCTGGATTGGGTTGGTTCAAATCCAAGTAATAGCGACCTGTATCTGCAAACCTCTCTGTTGATTTCATCGACTCAAAGCCAGGGCGAAGACGGGAGAAAAACAAACCTGAACCATTTTTTCGCCAACTCGCACCCGCAAATCGAACGCGATCAATTGGGGGCAGCACCAGTTTGCCTGTTGCCACTTCAAGCACATGCATGTTGCCAATTTCAGAACCTGAAGCATGCATACCATAAGCCAACCATTTACCATCTGGAGAGGGGTGGAAACTCTGAATGGCGTGTGGTCTGCCCTTTTCTTTTGTAACGACATCGGGATCAATTAAAAGTCGCTCATCACCAGTCAGACTGTCTCGCCAAACCAGTTTCGCTTGAGATTGTCCTTGTTCGCGTTTCAAATAAAACCAGCGCCCACCTTCGGTGCGAGTGATGGCCGAGATAACAGTACCCCCAACAGAGTCTTTTTCCTTCAAGGCTTCCAAAATTGAAGCTCTTCCAGGAATGCGTTTCAAAATGCTCTCTGTTGCTTCGGCCTGACCTTTCATCCAGTTGACGACTGCAGGGTCTTTGACTTGCTCTAAAAATCTGTAAGGGTCATTGACCGCCACGCCCCAATAAACGTCTTGGACGTTTTGAGAGGCCAAAGGAGGAGGAACATCAATGCCTGCAAAATGAAAGGCCTTGTTGGGTTGGGCAAAGACTGAAGTAGACAAGCACAAACCGACAAAACATAAATTGAGCTTGGTGAATTTCATCATGGCGTGAATAGATTTGTAATAATTTGCATAATACATGCTCTGAATATATTCAATTTCAAAAAAGCCCCTGTTCGTAACTGACCTTAGTTGCGAAAATATTATCTAATTCAAGACAATTTACCAAGCCTGATTTTATGAAATGCTCCTCAATTTTTTGCGCTTGGCGTGAACCAATTTCCATAATCCAGCGCAATCTAGCCAAATTGATGGCATTTGCAGTTCTTGCAGCGCCAATGGGCATTTGGGCACAAGACAGCAGTGTCAGCGGCCAAGCAGAACCCAGCGCTACCCCACAAACCAGCGTCATTCAACGCGTAGAGATTGTTGGTCGACAAGGCTCCACCGAACTCAGGCGAGCAGCCAGTGTGGCCAAGCAGATCTATGGCCGCGAGGAACTCGATCGCTACGGTGACACCAACGCCCTAGACGTCATGCGCCGATTGCCCGGGGTCAACGTAGACTCGGGCGGACCGCGCATGCGAGGTCTCGGAGCAGGCTATACACAAATTCTAATCAATGGCGACCCAGCGCCCCAAGGCTTTAACCTAGACCAGCTAAGCCCCTCGCAAATTGAGCGCATAGAGGTTCTGCGTGCACCCACAGCCGAACAAAGTGCACAAGCCATCGCTGGCTCTATCAATATCATCTTGAAAGAAGCCCCACGTCGCTCGCAAAGCAATTTACGTCTGGGCCTTAGCAATGGACGCGACAGGCCAGTGGCCAATGTGAACTATTCAATCAGTGAATCCATGGGGCCAGTCAACATATCTTTGCCTGTGTCAGTATTTGAATGGGATCGCCAGTTAACAAATAAAGTTGACCGTCAAATGACAGGCACCAATGGACTTCCCGCATTGTCTGAACAACTGGGAACAGGTACATCATGGGGTTGGGGGTACAACCTGGCGCCGCGTTTTAACTTCAAATTTAGCGATGAGCAAACCCTTTCAGTTGCAACATTTTTCCAAAAAGGCCTTTGGAACTATCGCACCGATTATGTCAACCGCGCATTGTCTGGTATTCCAGTTCTTGACGATGATTCAATCCAAGATGGCTACTGGGAAAACCGCCGTGGCAACTTAACCTGGGTCAATCGCTTCAGCCCAGACCAGCGCATCGAAATTAAGGCAGGCATTCAGCAATCGCGTTCAGCCTTCGATGCTCGCAACATGCGTTTAGGCAACCTGCAACTGCGCACCTTAGGCAACACCCAAGACGATGCCATCACCCAATCTGGCAAGTACAGCCACTTGTTAGGCACTGCGCACTCATTGACTGCTGGCTGGGACCTTGAAAACAGAGATAGAGTTGAACGTCGGACCACCACCGATGGGGCAGGCATTGCGCTGTTACCAAGCTTTGAAGGCCAGCCTTTTGAAGCGCAGATGCGCAGGCAAGCTTTTTACATCCAAGATGAGTGGGAAATTTCGCAGCAATGGCAACTCTACTTAGGTTTGCGCAATGAGCGTATTGCCTCTGAGAGCGCCAGTGGCGCTTCACCTGTGCGCAATGAAAGCAGTGTGCTGTCACCTTTGGTGCATATGACGTACAAATTTGATCCAAAGAGCCGTGACATGATCCGTGCCAGCTTAACAAGGAGCTACAAGGCGCCAGGTCTGAACACATTGTTGGCGCGCCCCCAAATTAATGGGGCCTATACCAACACAAACCTAAGCAACACCTCAGTTTCACCAGATCGCATGGGTAACCCTGCTCTCACACCCGAGTTGGCGACGGGTCTTGACATTGCTTATGAGAACTATTTAACCAACGATGGGATATTTAGCGTTGGCGTCTTTCATCGAAATCTGACCAACGTTGTTAGAAATGTGACTGAGTTGCGCAATGTGAGTTGGGCAGTCGCACCGCGTTGGATTTCACAACCTCAAAACTTTTCAGATGCTGTTACCAGTGGCCTTGAATTTGAGTTGCGTGGTCGTGCTTCCGATTTGATGCCAAGTTTACTTGGCAATGCCAAAGCTCTGAATATCAGGACTTCTTTGAATTTTTACAGGTCGCGAATTGCTGCGCTGGCTGGACCAAACAACCGTTTGGATGGTCAACAACCTTGGTCTGCCAACTTAGGTTTTGATCAACGTATTGCTGGAATGCCTTTGAGTGTGGGAGGCAACTTGAGCATTACCCCAGGCTATGACACAAGGCAGACTGTAGACCAACTTGTGAAACGCACAAATGCTCGCAGCATTGACTTGTTTGCGATGATGTTCTTAAGCCCAACGATGTCATTCAGAGCTGCTGCCAGTGCAGGCGTTCAGCAGTTTGGCCCGCCCAACGGTTCAATTTTGACCCAGTATGCCAATGGCGATTATTCTCGTGTTGAGCGCTATGCCAAACCGCAACTTAATTTGTCCTTAGACATCAGGCTTTAATTTAATTGGGGTCAGAGCAACATTAATTTGCCTGACTTCTTTGGCTCTGACCGCCCAAATTAACCCACAAAAACGTATTCTCTAACGCCACCAAATTGGCACGCTGTTCATTGTTGGCAGCACCACCATGCCCGCCCTCTATGTTTTCGAAATACAAAACATCATGCCCCTGCTCAATCATGCGAGCCGCCATTTTCCGCGCATGCCCAGGATGCACTCGGTCATCTCGTGTCGAAGTTGCAAACAGCACCTTAGGGTACTTCACACCCTTCTTCACATTTTGATAAGGGCTGTATTGACTGATGTAGGCCCACTCATCGGGATTGTCAGGATTGCCATACTCCGCCATCCAACTGTTACCAGCCAATAGCTTGTGATATCGCTGCATATCCAGCAAGGGCACACTGCAAACTACTGCACCAAACAACTCAGGTCGTTGCACCATGACAGCACCTACCAACAAGCCGCCATTGCTGCCACCCATGATGCCTAGGTGCTGCGGTTTGGTGATGCCAGCTTTGATTAAATCCTCGGCTACCGCGGCAAAGTCGTCATAACTTTTTTGTTTATTCTGCTTGACAGCACTTTGATGCCAAGCCGGACCAAACTCTCCGCCACCTCGAATATTGGCCACCACAAAAACCCCACCGCGCTGAAGCCAGGTGGTTCCCCAGCCACCGCTGTAAAACGGTGTCATTGAAATTTGAAAGCCACCATAGCCGTACAAGACGGTTGGGTTAGTGCCATCGGTTTTAGCGCCTTTGGGATAAACCACAAAGTAAGGTACTTTGGTGCCATCTTTTGAAGTTGCAAAGCGTTGCTCGGTACGCATACCCGTGCTGTCAAAGAAAGTAGGATTGCGCTTTAGCAATTCATGCTCGTCGCTGCCGGCCTTGCCTAAGTACAAACTGGCTGGGGTAAAAAAGTCGAGGTACGACATGCTGTAGTGATTGGCCAGCGGATCGTCTTTGACAAATGGATCGTGCATGCCCGTTGCACCCAATGCACCTGGAAATGGTGCCTTCACTTCGCGGCGCTGCCATTTGCCGCCAACGTATTGAAACTCCTCAATGCGGCTTGCGACGTTGTCCAAGATATTGAGCAACAAAAAATCTCGCGTGGTGCTTGGACCACCGCGAGACAAAGAGCGTGTTTCAGTGGGCTCAAACAACAGATCAAAGTTGCGTTCACCTTTCATCAAGGCATCCAGCTTGATGG
>CANNNB010000057.1 GCA_947505995.1 Comamonadaceae bacterium | reverse complement strand
TCATGGTTTGAATGGTCATGAGGGCCAGCGCTTCTTCTTGGCTAAACCACATACCAGGAAGTTGTTGCAAGCCTTCGGGATTTTCGAGTTTGTAGCCGCCCAAATCGCGGTCGTAAAGAATAGGCGTGTTTAAACGATCGCGAAACATGGTCAGGTCACGTTTAAACGTGGCCGAAGAAATTTCAAGCTTCTTCAGAATCTCGGACTTGGGCACAGCCGTGCGGCCAGTGAACAAGGACTGGTAGGCGTAGTAGCGGTCAATTTCTGCCATGGTGTTGTCTCTGCTTAATTTGTAATTGTTTTTGTAATTTGTGTCAGTTTAAGAGCAATTTTTTCTCTTCGACTGAGTCTTTGGGGTTCCGGTGAAGTTCCGTAGTCCAATTTGATGTTCAAAGCTTGAAATTCACTGGGTTTAAACGAGGGTTGCTGTTTAAACACCGTACTTAACTGGCTCAGCTGCGTGTAAACGCCCGCAAATGGGAGCCACAACGCGGCAGACAGAAACAAGGGCAAGATCATGTTGGCTAGCGAAAGTTCATTCAGAAGCCCCTACTTTGAGCCCCTCGAGGCTCAGCCCCTGAGCCTGCCAAGCTGATCGTTTGTACAGGCGATACAGCCTTAAGTTGGGGGCAGAGGGTAATGGGGGCTGACGATGACTGCTTAACGCTCCACATAAAAGAAAGCAAGCATTAGCAAGCCTAAAAAATTGCGTATCTTTCTACGATCAACAAATCAACTATCAAATAGCTATTGTCAGTACATCATCCGGACGTTATGATTCAACTTTTAATCGCCAATAGTGCGCTCATGCCTGCATCTCTCAATCCCAAATCCGAGCGCATCGATGTTCGGGCAAGTACCCCTGTCAAACAGTTATTGCAGGAAGCCGCGCGCGTTTCACATAAAAATGTGAGTGAATTTTTATTGGATGCAGGTATCAATGCAGCTAACCAAGCACTCGCCGATCGCACAAAGTTTGACTTGAGCAAAGAGACCTGGACAGCCTTTCACAAGGCACTAGATCAACCGGTGAAACCTAAACCTAAGCTGAAGAAACTCTTGTCCGATAAAGGTTTGCTCGGTTGAGCGCTCATACCTTCGAGCCAGTCCACAAACTGAGCGTCACCGATGGTGTGGAGTCGTTTGATTGTGGCCATGTTGCCCTGAATGAGTTTTTACAGCGCTTTGCTTTAGTTAATCAAAGATCAAACAGTTCACAAACTTATGTGAGTTGCAATGCCGGCCAGGTTGCTGGTTTTTACAGCTTGGCCGTTGGCAGCGTTCAGCCATCACATTCAGCGCCGCGTGTGATCAAAGGAATTCCGCATCATCCAGTCCCTGTCATGATTCTTGCCAGACTGGCCATCGATCAAAAATATCAGCGACAAGGTCTTGGCAAAGCACTGTTAAAAAATGCATTGCTTCGAACTGTGCAGGCTGCAGACATTGCTGGCATTCGTGCACTCTTGGTTCATGCCAAGGACGAGGAAGCTAGAAGTTGGTACCGCCATTGGGAGTTTGAAGAAAGCCCTACTGATCCGTTCCATTTGTTTTTGTTGGTGAAAGACATTAAGGCACTGCTTTCCTGACTACTCAACTTTGTGTCATACGTTTGTAACATTCATTTCTATAATTCAATAAGTATCGAATTAATAGCTTAGGAGTGAGCATGAAAGTAGGCATCAATGGCATGGGACGAATTGGTCGTCTGGCGTTAAGAGCGGCAATGGGCGCAGCAGAGCGCCCTGAAGATGATCCCCGAGCATCAAACCGACTCGATGTTGTCCATGTCAACGAACTCAAAGGCGGAGCTGCCGCAACGGCTCACCTGCTGGCCTTCGATTCGGTTCAAGGCAAATGGAAAGCAGACATTCGCGCAGAAGGCGAAGATGCCATTCTAATCAAAGACAAACGCATTCGTTTCACCTCCTTCGGCACAGCTGCCGAAATCCCATGGGGCGAATTGGGCGTAGATGTTGTGCTCGAATGCACAGGGAAATTTCTGACACCTGAAACCATTCAGGGCCACCTAGATCGCGGTGCAAAGCGCGTCATTGTTGCAGCACCAGTGAAGGTTGGCGGCGTACTCAATATTGTGATTGGCATTAACCACGAGTTGTACAACCCTGCCAAAGATCTCATCGTTACTGCAGCTTCTTGCACTACCAATTGCTTGGCGCCCGTTGTCAAAGTGATTCACGAAAACTTGGGCATCAAGCACGGTCAGATCACAACCATTCACGACCCAACCAACACCAACTTGGTAGTAGATGCGCCGCACAAAGATTTGCGCCGTGCGCGTAGCGCCATGGTGAGCTTGGCACCAACATCAACAGGCAGTGCCACAGCAATTGCATTGATATACCCTGAACTCAAAGGCAAACTGAACGGCCATGCGGTTCGGGCACCTGTACTAAACGCATCTCTAACCGATTGTGTCTTTGAACTTCAACGCTCAACCACCGCAGAGGAAGTCAACGCACTTTTTGAAAAAGCTGCAAATGGCCCCTTGCTTGGCATTCTGGGTTACGAGGCACGTCCTTTGGTCAGTGTTGACTATGCAGGCGACACGCGCAGCTCAATCATCGACGCCTTGTCGACCATGGTGACCGACGGAACTCTTCTGAAGGTCTATGCCTGGTATGACAACGAGATGGGCTATTCATGCCGCATGGTCGATTTGGCCTGCTACATGGAATCAGTTGGTATTTAAGATGACATCAACCGACCGTCAACTTCCCGTGGTAGCGCCTGCCGTTCGAAATTACATGATCGTGACGGCAGCCTATTGGGGGTTCACACTCACGGATGGGGCGCTGCGCATGCTGGTGCTTCTTCATTTTTACAAGCTGGGTTACTCACCCTTTATGCTGTCTTTGTTGTTCTTGCTCTACGAAGCAGCAGGCGTGCTAGCCAATTTGATTGGGGGCTGGTTGGCCACAAGATTTGGTATTGCACGCATGCTCACTGTAGGTCTCATGACTCAGATCGTCGGCTTCATGCTCTTGTCTCAACTTGATCCGAGTTGGACTGCGGCCATGTCTGTTGCATGGGTGGTCATTGCCCAGGGTATTTGCGGCGTCGCAAAAGATCTTACTAAAACTGCCAGCAAGTCAGCGATCAAGATTACGCAGGCTGAAGCCAAAACCCAAAGTAACGGCCAGCTGTTTAAGTGGGTAGCTTGGTTCACTGGCAGTAAAAATGCCATGAAGGGTTTTGGCTTTTTCCTTGGTGGCGTTTTACTGCAAGCTGTCGGATTTCAATGGTCGTTGATAGCCATGGCTGGATTACTGGCTTTGGTTTTGATCGGCGTCATCAGCAGTTTGCCTCCCATGATTGGCAAGAGCAAAGCTTCCAAATCAGCCAAAGAATTGTTTGCAAAAAATCAAGGCCTTAACGCACTTGCTGCTGCTCGCGTTGTGCTCTTTGGAGCTCGCGATGTTTGGTTTGTAGTGGGTGTACCGGTGTTTCTTTATTCTGTTGGCTGGACCTTCACCATGGTGGGTACGTTCTTGGCAACTTGGACAATAGGCTATGGATTGGTTCAGGCCCTTGCCCCCAATATTGTCAAACGCAGTGAAGACGGCCTCTCGCGCGAAGTACCAGCCGCTCGCTGGTGGTCCCTGACCTTGGCCTTGATCCCTGCTGCCATTGCAGTCATTGTCTGGCAAGACGTTCCTAATCTTGAGTGGTGGGTAGTAGGTGGGCTTGGCTTGTTTGGATTTGCATTTGCGGTTAATTCCTCAGTTCACAGCTATTTGGTATTAGCCTATGCAGGTTCAGAAAAAGCAGCTGAGGACGTTGGGTTTTACTACGCTGCAAATGCCTTGGGACGCTTCTTTGGAACCTTGATGTCTGGTTTGTTGTTTCAATGGGGTGGTCTTATTTATTCACTCATTGGCTCTGCAGCAATGCTTTTCATGTGTTGGATTGCAACTCTCAGATTACCTACAAAGCCTTTGTTGCAACTCGAAGTTAACAAGGAGTCAACATGAATGAACTTGTAACTTCAGCAGAGTCACAGTGGGTTGTAAAGGCGCTCTGCGCGTTAGCACAAATCAATCGATTGAACGTATTTCGTTTGCTGGTTGTTGCGGGGCAGGATGGTATGTACCCCAGTGATATGGCTGTAGCGCTGGGTGTACCCCCCAACTCACTCTCTTTTCATCTTAAAGAACTGCTTTCTTGCGAACTTGTGTCACAAGAGCGTGAAGGACGAAACCTGCGCTACAAGGCAAACATGAGTCGGATGCAAAATTTGCTAGCTTTTTTAACTGACGAATGTTGCAAAGGCCAACCATGCATTGAATGGCCATCCAGTCCAGTTTTGCAAGGTAATTTAAAAATTACTTAATTTCCCAAACAGATACGGTGCCGCTTACTTCATGGCCTGCTATCAACAAAGCGTGGCCTGTTGGGCTTTGTAGTGCCGGAACAAAAGCCAAGCCCTCAGGCGAAATGTCACCATTGGTCAAGTCGCTTGAGTTTTGCAACCATTGAACAAATCTGGGAGCTGCAGGATTGGTCAGGTCATACATCAAAATAGCACTTGATCGCTCAAGCGCTATGAAGGCGTAGGTTTTTTGATTGACTTGGCCAACCACAACGCTTTCGGGCTCAGGGCCTTTGTTGTCTAAACGTCCTAGCACTTGGTCTTTGCTTAACAAAGCGCTGGGCATGGTGCTGTAAGCCAATGTTTCTAAATCATTGCCAGAGTCATAGACTTGTGCACCAGTGCTTGCGTTGTAAATTGAGAAGGAGCGTCCGCCAAGGGCGTAAAGCTTTTCATATTGGCCACTGCTGTTGCGCCCCATGGTTGAAAACACCGTTAGACGACCAAGCTCAGTGTCTTTTTTCAGGTCTGCTGCAGCTGGAAATGCGCTGCTGCTAAGCACCATGCTGCTGTGTCCAACGCGTTGTGTTTCTTTTTGACCTGCTGCCAAGAAATCATCACGGTCATCGCCTTCGTTGGCTGTAATGAAATAGCTGGTGCCATTGGCACTGAACGCGGCAATGCCATCAGGCATGTAAATGCCATACAAGTTGGCATAGGGTTTTAAGACGAAGGGGGATGTTGCAGAAACTTTGTCAGATGCCGCAATAGAATTCGAAGCCAAGCCATGGTTTTTGTAACCCATTGGAATAATACGGTCGATTTTATTGGTGGCCAAGTTCACAACGGCGACTGCATTGTTTTCTTGCAAAGTCACAAAAGCTTGTGAATTGTCGGCACTGATGGTGACATATTCTGGCTCCATGTCTTGGGCCACTGTGGCGCCAGAGCGGCCAATGCGAACATCGGCTGGCAATTCGCCAGCACGACTTGCGCCTACATTGAATGCAGAAAAGTCGAGCGTGGTGGCAGTGTCTGCGGGAACACCGTTGGCTACTGCAATGATGGAAATGCTACCAACAGGATCAATGCCATCGGTTGAAAAGTTTACGCTCAATTCGCCTTCATTGGCAATCACCAATTTACTGCCGTCAGAGCTAAAAGCCATACCATCTGGGAGGCTGCCAACCGTTACTTTTTTAAAGTAAGTGGTGTTGCCTTGAGCATCAAGTTTGTAAAACGCAACCACACCTAGGTCTGTTTTAGGGGTTGCCTGAACAGCAATTGCCATCAAGTTGCCGGCAACAGCCAAGGTTTGTACGCCACCTGCTGTAAAACCATTTCCATTCACATGCTGCGCAACTGAAATAACACTACCAGCAGTTAAATTGCTGGCCGTGTTGGGATTAGCAAGTGCTGTGCTAGTGAGGTTGGCCAGCGAAATTCTTTGGAACGAAGAAGGCGCGCTAGGCGTATCAACGGTCATGAAAATAGAGCGGCTTGCTGCGTGGTAGGCCACAATTTCTGCTATGCCAGCGCCTGGGTTAAGTGCATAACGACCAACCAAGGTGGCCTTGGGTGCAGATTCGGGCGTTTTAGATACAGCACATGCAGACATGGTCACAAGTGAAGTTGCCAAAAAAAGGCAACTCAGAGTGTTGATTTTCATAAAAAGCGCCTGCAAAGTGTTAACAATTCACACTACTTTAAAGATGAAAAATGACAAGTTCATGAAATTTTGATTGCTGTCAGCCTACAGAGTCGTTGCGCCTAACCCTGTAAAAGCACGAAAGCTCAGCTGAGATCAGGCGTTGCAGCTGAAGTGGGCAATCCGAACACACGGTCAAAGGCCCATGTAAACGCGAAGGTGTATGCAAAAAAGAAAATGTTCAAGCCTAGGTTGACGATGAATGAGCGCAGATAGCTAATGTCGAGCCACCACGCAGCCACTGGTAGCAGAACCACCAGAAAGCCCAGTTCAAAGCCCACAGCGTGCAGCACGCGACGACCCAAGCTGCGACCCCGCGTAAGGCTTCTTGCCTCCCAGCGCTCAAACATGGCGTTGTAACCGAAGTTCCAGCTTACCGCGAAGATGGAGGCAAAAACTGCAAGGGCACCCGCACGCTCAAGACTGCTGTCACTGAAGCTGAAAAAACCAAGCGTGCCGAACAAAAAAGCAATGGCCTCGTAGGTGGCAACGTAGGTGATCTTGCGCTTGATGCCTTGAAGGGACATCTTGGACTTCATGGTGCAACGCTAGGTAAATCTACTTTGACCAAATTGTCATTGCAGTTGCGGTCGATGGCATCAAGTGCCTGGGTGCCGCTGACATAGCGGTGCGACAGTTGCCGAGGTTTAAGCATATAAACTCTTTTTAATTGAATATGGTATGGATTTTGGATTAGAAATCTATAATTTGAGTATATTTTGAGTAGATTAAATTAAATATTTCAATATTTGAATAAGATTAGACTAATTGAGTGTTAAATTTTCAACAACTTGAAAGAAACACGATGCTTACCAAACGCTCTACCCTCGGTTTAAACGTCATCATTCTGATTGCTAGTACGCCTACCCACAGAACCATCACTGCGGATACGCTTGCATCGATGACGGACGTTTGTTTGTCATACATAGAAGGCATTTTAAAAGATGCAAGGGAAAAAGGCTTGATTCGCGCTACCCGTGGCCCCGGAGGCGGCTATCAGCTGATCGCTTCCTTGAACGAGTTATCTGTTTGGGATGTTGTGATGTGTTTTAACCCGTCAAATTCAACGCCGCTAAAAAATCAGTCTTCTTCAGAGTCGTGCGCTGCGCTCTCGATTGCACAGAATGCTTGCCAGTTGGAAAAAGAGTTTCTTCACAACTACCCGTTAGCGCAATTGATACCCAAAGAATCCGAACTGCCGGCTTCAAAGCCGACAAAATCTTTGTCAATGCACTTCAAGCCGCTACCCATTCGGGCCATGCCTGCTGCACCTAATTCAATTTTCGACTTGTCGAATTTTTTAAATTTACAAGCGGCTTAGGATTTTGATAAAGCAGGCGATCAAAAAAAAGCCCGTTGAAAATTCTCAACGGGCTTTTTTTAGAGATCAAGAATTTACTTCTTCTTTTCGCACTCTTTGGCTTTCTCATTCTCTTTTTTGGAGCAATCAGGCTTTTTGTCGTCCATCTTGCCGCCGCCGTGGCTGCCGGCGAAAGCAGCAGTTGAAACCAACATAAATGCTGAAACGAGTGCAGTAATTAAAATTTTCATATTAATTCTTTCAAATGAGTTAAATGGTGAAACACGTTTAGCAGTTATTTAAAACTGTTAACATTTTAATATTAGCTTAATTAATAAAAGGCCTAGTTCAAGCATGGATATATGTGTTCTCACCAATAAATAAAGCCATAGGTTGAGCATGAATCAATTCTTTAAGGCCTGTACTACCCTCGTATTTTTAGGCGCAACTTGTTTGTCGACTCAAGCTCAAGTGAGATTCACGCCTCAAGAAAGTTCAATTGTTTTGAATGCGTCTGTTCACGACAAGGACGCCCAAAACAGCACTTTCAGTGAGCAAACAAAGGCCTGGCGTTCACAACCCCAAGATTTGAGCGTCTCTTTGGCATACGCAAGAGCCGTCTTTCAAATCGGGCTTGCAGAAGGTGATCTCCGCTGGTTTGGCGCAGCAAAAGCAGCTCTCTTGCCTTGGTGGAAAAAAGATGAATTGCCCGCCGATGCTTTTTTCATGAGGGGGCTGGTCAAACAAGGCTTTCATGATTTTGCGGGTGGGTTGGCAGACATTAACAAAGCCATTGAACTTAACCCTGACAAAGCAGAGTTTTGGTCATGGCGATTTGCATTGCACTTGCTGAAAACTGATTTGGTGGCGGCATTAGAAGACTGTGAAAGTATTGAGCGTCTTTTTGGTCAAGACGAGTCAAAAGCCTATCGTGCTATTTTGCGTTATCGAACTGGCGATCCTCAAACAGCCATAGACTTACTTAAATCTTTGGTCAATTCGCCAAATTATCAAAGTGCATCGTCAAAGGAGTGGCTAGCCCTTCACCTAGGCGAAGCCTACAGGGTGGCAGGCCAGCCAGATTTGGCTATTGCTACTTGGAAAAAGCAATTAAAAATAACCCCCAAGTCTCACATCATCAAACTTTCTCTCGCAGAACTTTGGGTTCAAGAGGGGCAATACCTTCAAGTTAAACAAATGGCAACTTCTGTGGCCGCCACGGATGCTTTATTGATGCAATATATTTTGGCCTACAAAGGACTGAAAGACCCTGCAGAAAAAAATCTTGCTGTGCTTTTTGAGTCTAGGCTGAAGTCACAATCATTGCGCCAAGAGGCCCTGATTGAAAGGCCTCAAATGATTTACTTCATTGACTATGCCAACGACCCCGCGGCTGGTTTGCGCTTGTCAATTGACAACTGGAAAATTCAGCAGGAACCCCGTGATGCTGTACTTTTTCTAAAAGCGGCCTTGGCGCTCAACCAAGCACAAGCTGCGCAAACTGTTCTGGCATGGATCGAAAAAACGAATTACGTCGACCCCCAGATTAAAGAATTGAGAACGAGATTGAAAGCACAACTTCAATCTGCTCAGCCTGCCAAGTGACGAAGTAAAAAATGACTTCAAACATTCGAAACACTTGCAACCTTTTTTGGGTCTGCGTTCTTCTGCTCATTGCCATCTCAAGTGGCAGTGCGCAGGCGCATTCAAGCAGCAACAGTTACATCACTGTAAGCACCTTCAAAGAAGATCTTGTTTTGCGTGCCGATATCAATTTTCGCGATATAGATCTTGTCTTTGATCTTGATCAAAACAAGGATGGGAAGGTCAGTTGGGGTGAAGCGCTAATCAAAAAAGCTGAACTAAAAGCTTGGCTTGAGCAAGGTATTCAAGTAAGCACCCCAAGTCAAAAATGTGCACTGGAGCAGATAGACATCAAAGCCAGTGAACATGCTGATGGCACTTACCTCAGTGCTGAATGGACTGTGTCTTGCTTAGGTCTTGTGGAGGATGTGTTGTCTGGATTGGCGCTTCGATATGGGCTGATGTTTGATCAAGATAATTTGCACCGTGCCTTGGTCAAAATTGATTTGCCTAATTCTCAAAGCAGCGCCATCCTAAGCCCTGAGCGGCCTGAAATAAACCTCACCAATGCCAATGGCGCCATGTTTGATGTTTTAGCGCGGTATGTGCTTGAAGGTGTTTGGCATATATGGATAGGTATTGACCATGTTCTATTTCTACTGAGTCTTTTGATATTGGCCTTTCTAGAGCCAAGTCGAAAGAGTTTGATTCAGTGGCCAGCTGTCATTAACGCGAAGACTGCCGTACTTGATGTTTTGAAGGTGGTCACCGCATTTACATTGGCGCACTCAATTACCTTGGGGTTGACCATCTTCAAATGGCTTGAACCTTCGGCAGACCTTATTGAGCCAGTCATTGCACTTTCAGTGGTTGCTGCCGCTTTAAACAACTTATTGGGATGGGCTGCACTGCGACGCTGGCAACTTGCATTTGCATTTGGTCTGGTACACGGCTTTGGTTTTGCCAATGTGCTGGTAGATCTTGGTTTACCTTCAGACCAATTGGCCATTGCCTTGGGCGGATTTAATCTGGGCGTTGAACTAGGCCAAATTGCAATCGTGTTGGTGTTTTTGCCTTTGGCGTGGTGGCTAAGAAATACTATTTTTTATCGGTGGGTGGTTGTGGTTGGTGGCTCTTTGGCAATCGCAATTTTAGGCGTCATTTGGACATTGCAGCGCACAGGAATTTTGAATTGAAACCATGATGACTAGTTGTTAACAATGGGACTACCTGTCTTAATCAGTTCGTCTAAGATAAAAAACGCATCTTTGGCTGAAGCTTTGTACGGATCAAATTCTGGGTGCGCCATCTGCACCATGGGATCATCTTTAGACAAATACACAAGTGTCATTGACCATTGACCAAAGCGTCTGTGCGTAATTTCTTCCATCGACAGCAGCTCAATATTTCGGTGATTTCGATCAGCCATGATGCGAGCGTAAAGTAAATTAACCTTAGATCTTTCGCCTTCCAAGACTTGCATCCATAAGCCTGAGCCTTGACATAAAACACCAGTGATATTTTCTTTTTTGTTATTCGTAGCGGATTTGTCCAAAATTAACGTGGTCATTGTGGTCGTGATGGGACCGACTGGTTGGCTGACATACAAGAGGCGTACAAGCATGAGTGGTTCCTTTTAGAAGTAACAAAGCAATTGGTAAGGGACACTTTGACTGCTTATTGTCCCAATAGTAGCCTATCTCATTCCAAGTCGTTAAGGCTTCAACGACATGCCAAGCTCTTGCAAAATTTGCTCAGTGTGTTCACCCAAAGAGGGAATGGGATCCATTCGATAGTCGAAAGAAGTTTGTCGACCCGGGGGTAGCAGGGCGGGTACCTCGCCAGACGCACAGGGCACGTTCACCCAACGATCACGGGCTTTAAGTTGTGGGTGTGCCCATAAATCGGCCATGCTGTTCATTCTTGCGTTGGCAATTTGAGCTGTCTCCAATCGTTCAATAACCTGCGGCACTGTCAAATTGGAAAACACATTCAAGATAATGGCCTCTAAAGCTTGCCGATGCTGGTTGCGCTTGGCATTGCTTGCAAATCTGGAGTCTTGGGTTAAGTTATCTTGCAGCAGCACATGATTGCAAAACAAAACCCATTCACGTTCATTTTGCAAACCCAACATCACTGTGCCCTGATCCTCTGGGTTTGCAAGCGCTTTTGAGTCTAGTGCGCCACCTACTTCGAAGGGCCCATAGGGGTAAATGGTGGCGTGCGAAGCGGCGCTGCGGGGCGGCGCAGATGCACCGTCCATGGCGTAGTACATGGGAAATCCCATCCACTCGCTGAGTGACTCCAACATTGAAACATCGATGTGCGAGCCTTCGCCGGTTTTATCGCGATGGATGATGGCCGACAAAATATTGGAGTAGGCGTACATGCCCGCTGCAATGTCGGCAATGGAGTTGCCGCTTTTGCTGGGGCTGTCGGGCGTGCCCGTAACGCTTAAATATCCAGCTTCACTTTGTATCAGCAAGTCGTAGGCTTTTTTATCGCGGTAGGGGCCGTCAAGGCCATAACCAGAAATGTCACACACAATGAGCCTAGGATTTTGGGCTCTTAAGGTAGCGGCGTCCAAACCCATGCGAGCGGTAGCACCGGGTGCCAAGTTTTGTACCACCACATCTGCTTTGGCAATCAAGGCCTTCAGAACTTCAAGATGTTGCGCATTTTTTAAATCTAAAGCCAAGCTTTCTTTAGATCGATTGACCCACACAAAGTGCGAGGCCTGTCCTCTTGCGCGTTGGTCGTAAGCTCTTGCAAAATCACCCACATCTGGGCGTTCAATTTTTATCACGCGGGCGCCTAGGTCAGCCAATTGCCTAGTGCAGAACGGCGCAGCAATGGCATGCTCCAGAGAAACTACGGTGATGTGGTCAAGCGGCTTAGAGCGCTGCGGTTGATTGGATGCAGATGGGTTTGTAGTCATTAGAATGATCTTGGCAAACCCAGCACATGCTCGGCCATGTAGGAATAAATGAGGTTGGTAGAAATAGGCGCCACTTGGTACAACCTGGTC
>CANNNB010000056.1 GCA_947505995.1 Comamonadaceae bacterium | reverse complement strand
CTTAATTGACAACCGCAATCTTGATGACTCTTTTGGGATTCAGGACGTAACCAGGGCATGCGTATCTTTCAATGTCTTCGCCTGAAATAGGAAAGGCACCGCAATTCGACAATTTACGAAAAGGTGAGTTGTAAATTCCGCATTGGAACTTTTCCTCTGGCAAAGGCTCTAAAAAAAAACATTGTTTGTTCAAGCAGCAACTTCCACATTGCGTGCAGGCACCTGTAATTTCACTTGACTCATTTAAACGAATAGAAAAAAAAGATTCAAAGTACCGTTGCACAGGTCCTTGTGACAAAGCCGTGTGGTGAATTCTTAATTTTTGAAGAGTTTCACGGTAATTGACAACGTACTTCGGTTTTAGAAAAATTAAACCGAAGAAAAAGGGCAAAACAAGAATGGCGTATTTGGCAAGAAACAAGATTGCCCGAACTGGAAATCGAATGAGTTTGTTTTTCAAAGCAGGGCTTTTAGGAAAGAATCAGATTGATTCTGAAAGAATAGGTAAAAAAATTGTCAAAAAAATGACATTTCAAAAGCATAAGCTTTGGATATTGCAATTGAGTGACAACGAAATCTACCTATGACCTATGCAGTGGTAACACGCGAACTTTCGAAGTCCTTTGGAAATTGCCAAGCATTGGAAAAATTCAAACAGACGTGAGATCGCTTCAAATATTGGCGTCGATTTGGCACTGGATCCCACCACAACAAAATCTGACTTACTTTAGAAAAGTCAGGCAAGCTGTTATCCCTATGGACCAGACACCTGCATTGAAGTCTGTGGTGTTCCTGAAGCCATGCTTGATTCTTCTACACATGAAGTAATGCGTGCCGCCGTTGTTCCATTAATTTGAACAAAGCTAAACACTTTACTTTTCCTAGCTTGACGAATTCAAAATTTCATTTCACAAGCTTGTCATCTAATGCGCGGAAGATGCCACCTGTCAATTTCATTACAGGTGATCACTTTGAAGCATAACCAAGCTCGTCGCGACTTTCTCATTAAAGTCAGCTCCATTTCTGCAGTTTTATCAACAGGTGGCATCCTAAGCGCATGCGGAAGCAGCACCTCACCTATGGTCAACTATGACTATGGCGTTGCCAGCGGCGATCCGCTGAGTGACCGTGTTATTTTGTGGACTCATGCCAAGTTTCAAGAACTGTCGGACACAGTCAACCTTACATGGCAAGTTGCAGCAGAAATTGAGTTTTCAAAAATTGTTGCTTCTGGTGCCGCTCAAGCCAGTTCAGATACAGGTTATACCTGCAAGGTAGATGCAACTGGCCTTTTGCCCAACCAGACCTACTTCTACCGATTTACAGCAGGCTTGCATAGTTCACCCATAGGCAAAACAAAAACACTGCCTATAGGCGCTGTGAGCGATGTTAAGTTGGCAGTTCTATCTTGCTCGAACTTCCCAGCTGGCTTCTTCAATGTTTACTCTGAAGTTGCTCGTTCCGATGCCGATGTTGCCATTCACTTGGGTGACTACATTTATGAATATGCAGCAACTGGCTACGCTTCAGAAAAAGCTGCAACTCTAGGACGCACTTCTGTTCCTGAAAATGAAATTTTGACTTTAAGTGATTACCGTTTGCGCCATGCACAATACAAGTCTGATGCAGATTCAAAGCAGTTTCATGCTAGCAAGCCCTTGATTGCGGTTTGGGATGACCATGAATTTGCCAACGATACCTACAAAGATGGTGCTGAAAATCACACAACTGCAACAGAGGGATCTTTTGCAGCCCGCAAAGCAGCCGCAATGCAGGCCTATCATGAGTGGATGCCCATACGGACGGGTTCTGATAAAAGCAAGATTTACAGAAGCTTTAACTTCGGAAGCTTACTTAGTTTGCACATGCTGGATACGCGCTCTGTCGGTCGCGATCAACAAATTGAAATTACAGATTTGCTCAATCCTGCCAAGCAAGCAAGTTCAATTGCAACATTATCTTCTCCAACACGACAATTGATGGGTGCGGAGCAAGTTCAGTGGCTGCAAACACAGATGGCAACTTCCACCGCAACATGGCAAGTGATTGGTCAGCAAGTCTTGATGGCCAGAATTGAATTTCCTCTGACCATTCTTCAAGCTTTGAATCCTTCTGACACGAGCCCACAAGCTTTAGCAGCTGGCCAAAAAGCCATTACAGATTATCTGACGGCCAAGGGTAAGCAGGCGCAAGGCTATCCAATAACGGATGCAGAGTTGGCTTTGTTGAATCAACCCAAACTAGGCTACAACTTAGATGCTTGGGATGGTTATCCAGCAGCACGAGAAATTCTTTTGTCAACAGCAGCGCAACTCAAAAAGCGCTTGGTGGTTTTGGCTGGCGATACGCACAATGCATGGCACAGTGATTTGACACTGATGTCAGGTCAAAAAGTAGGCGAAGAATTTGCAACAGCCAGTGTTAGCTCACCCGGACTCGAGGCGTATTTGGCTCTCCCACCCGCCCAAGTTAAAGGCATATTTGAAGGTGTGGTCAAAGATCTGAAATGGATGGACTCATCACGCCGTGGCTATCTTAAATTGACAGTTTCGACTGGCCAAGTTCAGGGTGAATGGCTGTTCATAGACACAATCACAAGTAAAACCTACAAGGTCGATGTACCTGTAGCAGCAGAAAAACGCGTTTACACAGCTTGATTTAACCGTATTTGCAAAGTCTTTGGACATAAAAAAACCGCTCTCAGAGCGGTTTTTTTAGTTGAAATCTTCAGTGATACATCTGCTTGGGGTTGTTGTCCATTAACTCGCCCTTGAGCAAGTACAGAGGCGCTTTGTGATAAAGAACAATATCGTGAAAGGGGTCAGTGATGATTTTTGTCATCCAAACCAAACCAGTCTGAACATCTTTCAAGAAAAACAGATGAATGGTTCTGAAAAGCAAGCCTGCAACACCCAAAATGAGCCATGCTGCGCCAACTTGTCGAACCCACTCAGTGATGGTGTCCCATGGCTCAATCATGCCAAACAGACCCGGCTGAACATAAAGAACCATAGGCAAAATGGCCCAGATGCTGAGCAGAACAACTTTTCGGTTCAAGTTGTAGCCAACTTTAATCTCTTCCTTGTGTTCTTGAGTGGCTTGGTTAATTTCATCGTAACCCAGTGGCTCAAAGAAAAAATGTCCAGATTGACGCGTTGTCATAGAAACTAACCAAGCTATCAGTGCCGAAATGACGGGGTCAATAAGCAGAAATGCGTAGGCAACCACAAAACTAATGGCACTGATGAAGTGCAATGTTTGATTGATTCGGCTGTGATGGTAGTAACGGTGGTCGTCAAAACGCTGAATTCTCAAGGCTTCGAAAAAGGTAGTCACATCGTCTCCTAGTGGCAAATTTTGGGCAGCACGAATTGTGCATGAATGCATGATTGTTGCAAATGATGAAATTTCAATGACAAGATTCATTTGTCACTGAAATTTCATCATTTATTTTTTTCTTAACCTGATTGTCATCAAGTTGTTAAATCTAGACCCGATGATTTAAGGATGGAAAATTCAGTTGATACTTCTATCGTTCTCGAAGATTACCCAGCCACTCGACCTTCATTGCGCATTGCCGTTGTGACTGAAACCTGGCCACCTGAAGTGAATGGTGTGGCCATGACTCTGGCCAAATTGGTTCAGGGCTTGAGTCACCGAAATCATGACGTTCAGTTGATCCGTCCACGGCAAACCAAAACTGAATTACCCTTAAATGATGCCTCCCTCGAAGAGGTATTAATGCGAGGCATGCCAATACCCAGATATCCAGAATTAAAGCTCGGCTTACCCAGCAAAAAAACACTGGTTAAAACTTGGACTATGCGACGACCTGATGTGGTTCATATTGCAACAGAAGGCCCTCTGGGATGGTCCGCACTGCAAGCTGCCAAGGTCTTAAAACTTCCAGTAACCTCGGACTTTAGAACCAATTTTCAAAGTTATTCAAAGCACTATGGCGTCGGGTGGTTGCGAAAGCCTATCGTTGCTTATTTGCGCAAATTTCACAATGCAACCGCTTGTACCATGGTGCCAACCAGAGAGCTCATGCGTACTCTTAGCGAAAACGGTTTTGTTAATCTCAAAGTTGTGTCCAGAGGGGTGGATACAAAATTATTCAACATCTCCAAACGTGACGAGCGTTTGAGAAATTCTTGGGGTGCTTCAGAAAACACCAAAGTGTTGATATCTGTTGGCAGAATGGCACCTGAAAAAAACTTAGACCAGGTCCTAAAAACTTATGAAGCACTGAAGTCCATAGGGCAAGCGTTTAAATTGGTGATGGTGGGAGACGGCCCATTGAAAGAGCAATTTCAACAGCGTTATCCAGAAATAATTTTCCCTGGTATGTTGTCACAGTCAAATTTAGCGGCTTACTATGCAAGCTCTGACCTATTCATCTTCCCTAGTCAAACTGAAACCTTTGGCAATGTGACTTTGGAAGCGCTTGCCAGTGGCATACCTGTTTTGGCATTTGATTGCGCTGCTGCCAGGGATTGGGTTCAAACTGGCATCAATGGCTGGTTGGTTGCTGAAAATAATCCAGCGGGTTTTGCGGCCCAAGCAGTCTCAATTTTTAATCAGAAAGATTTGCTAGAACAAATTACGCACAGTACACGACAGCAAGTGGTGCACTTAGACTGGGATCAGATAGCTGAGCAAGTGGAGTCTGTTTTATGGGATGCCATTCGCATGAGGTAAATAATACCCAAGCTCATGACAGTTCCCATGAAAACCATAACCCATTGAAGCGGCAACTCCAAAGCCAACAAGCCGCTGTAAATTCCCAGCATGATCATGACGCTGGCATTTTCATTAAAACCTTGAACGGCAATTGATCTGCCGGCTGTTAACAAAGTGTAGCCCCGGTTTTGTAGCAGCGCATTCATGGGCACCATCAGCATGCCGCCTGCAAACCCAGTAATTAGCATCAGTGGAATAGCAATCCACAACGACGTTGAAAAGGCCAAGGCTGGCAAGGACAAGCCCAGCCAAAGACCCAGGGGGAGGACCTTGTAGGCATTTTGAAGTGCCACATAATGGCCAGCTATGCCAGCTCCAAAAATGACCCCAAAAGCCACGACAGCCTGCAGCAAACTGGCTTGTTCTAAGGGCATATTCAAAGCTTCCTTGGCCCAAAGCAAAACTGCAAACTGAACCACCGCACCAATACCCCAAAAAAGTGTGGTCACTGCCAGTGAAAGTTTGCCAACTGGATCTTGCCAAAGGATTCGATTGCTTTGGATAAAATTTTTGAAAAGAGCTACTGGCCGCATACTTTCTTGAGCATATCGAATGTTGAGATTTGGAATGCCAAAATTTAAAAGTCCTGCGATGCTGTAAATCACAATCAATGAGAGCAAAGGGCCTGCATATTGTGTTTCAATACTGAGACCCAACAATTCAATGAAGGATAGGTTCAGTGTCGACATCCATACATAACTTTTAGATGCTACAAGCAGGCCGCCACAAGCAGTTCCCAAGATGACCGCCATCACCACAGTCACTTCAAGCCAGCCATTTGCTTTCACCAGTTTCTCGGCTGGCACAGTTTCAGTCACTAGACCATATTTTGCGGGTGCATAGGCAGATGCGGCCATGCCGGCAATGCCAAAAGCAAGCACAGGGTGAAAGTTGGTGAATATAAATGCAACGCCCACGACTTTAAGAGCGTTCATGCAAGCCATGAGTTTGGCTTTAGAAAAGGCATCGGCCAGAGGCCCCATTAGCGGCGCTAAAAATACATAAGACAAAGTGAATGAAAACTTGAGCAAGGGCGCCCACCATCCTGGGTAACCTTGCTCATGTAAAAAGGCGATGCCCAAAATTAACAGCGCATTGTCTGCCAGACCTGAGGCGAATTGAGCGCTGATCAGGTAGAAGAAACCTTTGGGCATTGTTTATGCCGAGGCTTCTGCTTGATTAATGTAAGCACCCGCTTTAAAGTTAAGCGCCAATTGATTGCGGCGGCCGATACCTTGGTATGCAATTCCTAAATCTTGGAGCATTTTTGGGTCATACAAATTGCGTCCATCCAAAATCAAAGGCTGGTTCATGCGCTCTTTGAGCATTTCAAAATCAGGATGATGGAAGGTTTTCCACTCAGTGACGACCAAAAGAGCATCAGCGTTGGTGGCCGCTTCGTAGGCTGTTTCGGCCAAGCTGAACCGACTTAACTCTTCTTCATCTTGAATGTCGTGTGACACAGCTTCATGTCCCTCTTTGGAAGCCAGAGGGTCAAAGGCACTCACTGTGGCACCGCGTTTTAACAATTCTTGAATGATGATGCGGCTGGGTGCTTCACGCATATCGTCTGTATTGGGTTTGAATGACAAGCCCCAAATGGCAAACTTGAGGCCCTGGAGTTCTTGACCAAAGTGATAGGTTATTCTGGAGACCAACAAGGTTTTTTGCTGATCATTGACGTTTTCTACAGCGCTGACCACTTTCATTTGACTACCGCAATCTAATGCAGTTTGAATCAGTGCACGGGTGTCTTTGGGAAAGCAGCTGCCTCCATAGCCGGTGCCGGCGTACAAAAAATCGTGGCCAATTCGCTGATCTGCACCAATGCCGCGACGAATGCTGTCGATGTCAGCTCCAAGCAAATCTGAAAGGTTGGCAATCTCGTTCATAAATGAGATGCGTGTGGCCAACATCGCATTGGCAGCGTATTTTGTAAGCTCAGCGCTGCGAACATCCATCCAGATGGTGCGGGCGTGGTGTCTATTAAAGCTGGAGTACAACAACTCCATTTTTTGATGCACAGTCTTGTAGTTTGGGTTGTCGTCTAGGCCAATCACAATGCGATCTGGGTGCATAAAATCTTTGATCGCAGCGCCTTCTTTCAGGAATTCCGGATTAGAAATGACCTCAAAGAGTGACTCTTGAATGCCACGCTTGTTTAATTCGTCTTGTAAACACTTTTGAACTCGGTAAGCAGTACCTACAGGCACAGTCGATTTGTTCACAATCACTTTGAATTTTTTCAAATGGCGGCCAATTTGAGTAGCAACGGCCAATACATGCTGCAAATCAGCAGAGCCATCTTCTTTAGAGGGCGTACCCACCGCAATAAAAATAACCTCACCATGCTCAACGGCTTGAGCCATGTCAGTGGTGAAATGAATTCGGCCTTCTGCTCTATTTCTGGCCATCAGTTCTTGGAGTCCAGGTTCATAAATGGGCAGTCCGGCAGCATTGAGGGTGGCAACTTTATTTACATCGCTGTCAATGCACATCACTTGGTGGCCAAGTTCTGCCAAGCATCCGCCAGTCACCAAACCTACATAACCAGCACCAACAATAGAAATTTTCATGAGTTTCCCCCTTAAGAGAACTCAATTTTGAATATTCAAGATTTCTTTGTTGTGACGAATTCGTGTAATTTTTATGACTTTCAAAAACAATGATTGAACTTAAGGCGTTGGAGAAGATACGAATCTCCTCCAATGCAGGTTGAACTCGGTATGCAGGTACCAGATGATCACAATGAGAGCAGCAGTTCCATGAACTGTCAGCATCATGCCGCTAAAAGTTGCAGTCCCGTCGGCAATCAAGCGTTTCCCAATGGTGAGCATGTTGTAGTAGCCCATAAAGCACAGCATTGCCATAGCCAATGAATAGCTACGACCCACTCTGGGGTTCACGCTTGCCAGTTGAACTGCAAGCAATGCCAAAATGGAGGCTGCTATAAACAAGCCAATTCGCCAAAATAATTCACCTCGGTTGATGCGCTCAGAACTTTGAATAAGTTCTAAAGTACTGAGCATTTGGCTTTGTAAATTGGTCAATATTTGTCGTTTTTCGGGATCGATTAAAAAGTTAAAAGTCTCAAATTCAGTCAATCGAATTTCACCAGTTTTGTGATTCAAAATGGTTTGCTGTCCTTGATACAGATTTAAAAATTTGTCATTTCTTAAAAATTCCACGCTGCCTGATTTGGCAGTCGTGATTGTCTCGATACCGTCTTGCATTTTTGATATAAAAACGCTGGTGGCTTGATCATGGATATCTTTCTTTTTTTCAATGAAAAATACCGTTTGATTTGAAGCTGACTCTTGAAATTGACCGGGTGCAACGCGTTCGATGTCACTGCGCTTTTCAAATCTGTCTTTTAGATATTGGGTTTGAGTATTGCTCCAAGGCCACGCAAAAATGGCCAGCAAACTGATGGTCAAAACCACAGGCCAGCAAAACTGCCAGAGCGGCTTTAAGAACTTTGACAAACTTAATCCACTCGAAAACCAAATGATCATTTCACTGTCAAGGTACATTCTTGAAAACGTATAAACAATCGAAATAAACATGCTCAATGTGAGAATGGGGCCAGCATTTCCTACGCCATTCAACCCAATTAAAAGAATAACTTCAGAGGGATCAACTTTCCCCTTTGAGGCCTGCCCTAATATGCGGATGAGCATGATGGTCATCACAATGGTAAATAAAATAACCGTTGAACCTCCAAAATTCCTAAGAAGTTCTTTGTGAATGCTTTTTTGAAAAATAGTCATGGCAATTTTAGTCTGACAAGACTGTCATTTGATTCAAGCCGGCTGCCAATTGACAAGCCATTTTGTCATTTCAGTCAATCCGTCTTTCAAAGAGGTATGCGGCCACTCTCCGATCAGCTTCACGAGTTTGAGGTCACTGGCGCATGTTAGCGGAACATCAGACACTTGCATGGGTGCTAATTCGACCACAGGTTCAGTACCAAGACACTCTGCCAGTGTTTTAACGAACTCAGTTACTTGAATAGGGTTTGAGTGCCCCACATTGACAACGTCAGCACCTTGCAGACTGCCGCCCAATTCAATGAGTCTCGTCAAAGCGAAAATAGTATCTCCCACATACGTAAAGTCTCTCTTAAGCAAACCATCTCCAAAGAGTTGGATAGGTAGTCGTTTACGCATTTTTTGTGCAAAGAGAATCGGCGCCATGTCTAGTCTGCCCCATGGACCGTAGACTGTGAAAAATCGCAGCCCAAGAGAGGGGGTCTTGTACTGAGCATAGTAGGCTTGAGCCATGAGTTCATTGGCCAGTTTGGTGGCTGCGTAAAAAGATTCAGGTGAGTCGCAGCGGTCAGTTTCTCGAAACGGTGCATCTGTCCTCGCACCATAAACACTGGAGGAACTGGCATATAAAAACGCCTGAACTTCGTATTTTTTGCAAGCCTCTAAAACATTGGCAAAACCATTCAAGTTGGATTTAACAAAATCCATTGGCGATTTGACGGAATGCCTAACGCCAGCTTGGGCTGCAAGATGAACAACGACATCAGGCTGAAACGATTCGAACAATGTCATGACAGCGCCATGGTCCGAAAGGTCAGTTGTCTGGTATTGGATTTGATTTCGCTGAAGGAAGTGACTAATTCGGTCGTAGCGCAGTCTTTGGAGTACCAGGTGATTGGCATCACCAACATCAAAAAATTGATTTCTAAAGTTATAGATATCGCATCCTAGGATCTCATAACCTAGCGCATTCAAATGCTCGGATAAGCGAGAGCCAATAAATCCTGCAGCGCCGGTGATCAGAACTTTGCGTTTCATATCGCAAATTTAGAAAATATTCATGACACTGTCATGAAACTTGGTTGAAATAAAAATGTCGCAAACGAAATTGAACTGTTTGCTATTTCCTTTATGAATAACCAATCTGCTCTGCAACTCTCGTCTTACAAGATGGTCGTTTTGTCTACCATTGCGTTGGTTGCCTGTGCCAGTCTGAGTTTAGCCCTGATGTCTTTCGGATGGAATCAAGCATGGATGTTGAACATTCATGCTGCACCTCTTATGCCATCTTGGTTTTGGGCTTTGATCAATCTTGGCGGGGACGCTTGGGTAATTTTGCTCATCCTCTTGTTAATCGAGCGCTTTCCAGGAGAAATTACCTCTTGGGTTCTGAAAACATGGCTAATTGGTGCATTTTTAGCGCAGTTGATCAAAATTTTGATGCCCATTCCAAGACCCGCAAGCGTTTTGGGTGTTGAAAACTTGAGCATCATTGACCACCCCCCCTTGGTGAGCGGTTCAATGCCATCAGGCCACGCACTTGCTGCCATTTCATGCGCGCTGATTGTTTGTACAGTCCTCAAACTGCGAGGCGCTCAAAATTGGCATTTGTCGATGGTTGCGTTAGTTGCGGGTATTGCCGCTTGGGCGCGTGTGGCCGTGGGTGCTCATTGGCCTGCTGATGTGATTGCAGGCGCAGGATTGGCATTTTCGGTGGTGGCTCTTGCACTTCTATGGGAGCGGCACCATTCTTGGAACGCATGGTTTCAAAGAACCAGTGGTGGCGTGTTCCTCATTGCATTGCATATTTTGATTTCTTTGCACCTGACAACACCGCAATCTGATTTCTTTTTTGTGCAATTTATCCAATTCAATTTGGCTTGCATTTCCCTGATGCAAGCAATGCTTTTGGTGAAAAAATATTTGCTAATTCGATCGCTGTGAACGGGATGTTTAAAAAATGAAATACATCATCTCTGAAAAGCAATTTGAACCACATGTTCGAATTCGGAAATGGTTTTACCGCCTTGTATTTTGGATGCTTGCACTCATGCTGCTATTGGCATTGGTTCGACACTCTGATTGGAATTTAACACTCACCCGATTGTTGGACGTACCCAAAATGGTATTGGTTCTTTGCACTTTGGGTTGGTTGAGCAGTTTTTTCTTCAGGGCGTTTCGTTTCAAATCCGAATGGAAGGCGCATGGAAAAATCAGCTTACGAGACGCACTCAGTTTAACTTTTCTTCACAATGCCGCAGTGGTACTGGTGCCTTTTCGAGTTGGGGAATTGGGTTATCCGGTCCTCGTACAAAGATTATTGAAAGTCTCATTGCAACAATGTATTCGCAGCCTGCTTTGGCTGCGATTGCAAGATGGCATTGTTTTGCTTGCTTTGGCTTTTTTGTTATTGCCTTTTTTCAGTTCTGAGTTGCGAATTGCTGTTTTACTAGTTGCCATGATTTTGTGTTTCGTGACGCAAAAATGGTGGCTTCGACTATTGCGATCGCGACATTTTCTCATCCGTCAAGTTCGAGCGTTTCTGCACCAACGGTCCAGCGCATGGGGTTGGTTTTGGTCGGCTGCCAATTGGATTGTCAAAATACTGGTCGTCTCTTTACTGCTTTCCAATTTAACAGCTTTAGACACCCTTCAAACCGTGCGCGGCGCTTTAACCGGTGAGCTTTCCGCTTTGTTGCCATTGACAGGTCCTGCGGGACTGGGAACTTACGAAGCAGGTGTTTGGACTGGCTTGGGTCTCTCGTGGCAAGAAATGAAGGGCTTGATGGGAAGTGTCTTGCTAACCCATTTATTTTTCTTGTTCATATCTCTTCTAGGCGCAGTAGTGGCCTTGTCTTTTAATTCATCACCCCTTGAATATTTCAAATCAAAGCAAAACGGTGCCCATGTCTGATTCAACGCATCTGAACTTGAAATCCGGTGAACCAAGGCAGTCACATCAGCTATCAGTCGTTGTGCCGATGTTCAACGAAGAAGAGTTGGCCGGCGATCTAATTCAAGCGGTTCAAGCGGCATTGTTGAGCTATCCACATCCATGGGAATTGATCGTGGTGGATGATGGCAGCAGCGATGCCACTTGGGATCAATTGAATCTAGCAGCCAAAGCCGTTGGGCCTCATGTTCGTTTAATTCGCTTGCTTCGCAACTTTAAGCAAACGGCTGCAATGCAAGCTGGCATTGACGCTGCGCGAGGTGATGTGATTGTGACCATGGACGGTGATTTGCAAAATGATCCGCGCGACATTCCCAAATTGGTTCATCATTTGCTGTCTAAAGACCTAGACATGGTGGCAGGCTGGCGCCAGAACCGACAAGACGGACTCTGGCTGCGCAAGATACCTTCAAAATTGGCCAATCATTTGATTCGCAATGTCAGTGGACTCAACTTCCAAGACCTTGGTTGTAGTCTGAAGGCCTTTCGTGCCTCAGTGCTTCGCAAGGTACGCCTGTATGGCGAGATGCATCGATTTATTCCAGCCTGGTTGGCAACAGTGACATCGCCAATGCGCATGGCGGAAATACCTGTTTCGCATTTCCCTCGCACAAAAGGCCAATCTAAATATGGCCTTTCTCGCACCTTTCGGGTTTTACTTGATCTTCTGTCTATCCACTATTTTTTGCGATTTGGTTCGCGGCCAGGTCATTTTTTTGGCGG
>CANNNB010000055.1 GCA_947505995.1 Comamonadaceae bacterium | reverse complement strand
GCGTTTGTAATAGCCCACCATTTGGCCAGGTGATTTAATCAAAATTTCGCCTTCAGAGCTGATTCGAGCTTGGACGCCAGAACCTGGAATACCCACACTGCCTGGCTCATTTATTTCGTTGGTACAACTGTGTGACCAAGCAAAATCCTCCGTCATGGCATAGCCCTCTAAGAGGTTCAAACCTAGCTTGCGATACCAGACGATGAGTTCGGCCGGCAAGGGCGCAGAACCGCTACCCGCTGACACCACTTGATCCAAGCCGAGGCCTTTGAGGATTTTCTTTTTAACCACGCCTCGAATAATTGGAATGCTCAACAATAAATCCAACTTGGCTGGCGGCATCTTGCTGAAAACACCTTGCTGAAACTTGAGCCACAAGCGCGGTACAGAAATGAAGAATGTGGGTCTTGCGCGGTTTAGGTCTTGGATGAAGGTGTCCAAAGATTCGGCAAAAAACACATGCGTGAGCCCATGCGTCAAACTGGCAGCCCCCACCCAAGCTCGTTCAAAAACGTGGGCCAAAGGGAGATAAGACAAGATGCGGTAATCTTTCAAATCACCTGCGCTTTCCAAAATAGATTGACTGATTAATTCTGCAGTCAGAGATATCCGTTCAAAATTGTGCATGACGCCTTTGGGCTGGCCTGTAGAGCCTGAGGTGTACATGATCATGGCCAAATCTTCAGGTGCCCGCGCAATGTCACCTTGCAAGGGCGCTGTTTTTGCAACAATATCATCCCACTTTGCAAATTGATTTTGAGGCGCGAGAGGGAATGCAATGCAAGGCAAAGATGCTGGTACAAAAGCAGCTTGATCTGGCCAAGTATCCAGCTTACCTACAAACAACATACTGGCTTCACTGTGATCTAGAACGTATCGAATGGTCTCACCCGACTCAGTTGGAAATATGGCCACCGTGGTGCAGCCGGACATCCAAATAGCCAGTTCAGCCATGATGAAGTGCGCGCAGTTCTTGGAGAGAATGGCCACCCGGGCACCCGGCTCAAGGTTTTGAGCTTTGATGTACGCGGCCATGGATCGCGCTTGCTTGAGGGTCTCACGCCATGTGTAATCAACGACCTGACCATTGCCTATGGGCTGCGTCATGTACACAAAATCTGGTCGGTTTTTCTCATGAGCCAGAATATTTTCAAGAATTAATGCAGGTTTTGACATGCCAAACTTTCGTGGGTTGAACTTGCACCTTTGATGGGAAACAATCAAAGTACAAGCTGTGTTTCGAACTAATGACGGATTGTGAAGAGAATTGTTCTCATTCGCAGTCTTTTTCGAGACTGATTTCCTAGGTATTTCCCCAATAAGCCCTTCGCAATTTCAAGGGATAAATAGAGCGCAAACAATTTCCAATCTAAGCAAAGCCTTGGTATGCTGAGAACCTCTTAATGCATTCACACTCACTTCACCATGTCCACAGCTTCTAACGTCGAGAATAACCAGGTGGCACTACCGCTCCCCGCCTTTGATCGTTTCTATAAACATCACGAACTGACAGAACTGCTGCAAGCTTTTGCCGCAGCTCGACCAGAATTGGTAGCGCTTCGTGAGCTAGGCAGAAGCCATGAAAATCGCCCTATTTGGGTGCTTGTTCTCACTCGCAAGTCAACCGGGGCAGACACAGACAAACCAGCATTCTGGGTTGACGGCAATATTCACGCAGCCGAACTCACTGCCAGCACGGCTTGCCTCTACTGGCTGCACCATCTTCTTAGCAAAGACGGTGAAGATGCTGGCGTTACTGAATTGCTCAATACGCGCGCCATCTATTTGGTGCCCCGTTTAAACCCAGATGGCGCTGAACTGGCCATGGCAGACAAGCCTAGGCACATTCGATCTTCTACACGGCCTTACCCATGGGACGAGCCTCATGTTGAAGGGCTCAGCATTGAAGACATGGACGGCGATGGCCGCATTTTGATGATGAAAATTCCCGATCCTCATGGTGGTTGGAAAGCCAACCCAGAAGAGCCAAGACTGCTCACGCCTCGCTTACCTGGCGAATTTGGTGGCAAGTATTTCCGTGTCATGCCCGAGGGCAGTTTGAAGCACTATGACGGTGTCAACATCAAACCCAATCGCGATGTCGAGGGCTTAGATTTGAACCGCAACTTCCCAGCCTTCTGGCGTCAAGAATACGAACAAGTAGGCGCTGGTCCCTACCCCACCAGCGAGCCCGAAGTGCGAGCCATGGTGGACTTCATTGCCAAGCATCCCAACATTGGCGCTGCCGTCAGCTTTCACACTCACTCAGGTGTGATTTTGCGACCCATGGGCACTCAAAGCGACGCCGACATGACGCCTGAAGATTTGTGGATCATCAAGCGCATGTCCGACATTGGCAGCAAACTCACGGGCTATCCGGCCGTCAGTATTTTTCACGACTTCAAATACCACCCCAAAGAAGTCATTACTGGCACGCAAGACTGGGTCTACGAACATTTGGGCGCTTTGTTTTGGACGGTAGAAATTTGGGCACCCAACAAAGAAGCCGGCATCACCGATTACGACTTTATTCACTGGTACCGTGACCACCCACCCGAGGACGACATCAAACTGCTCAAATGGAGTGACGAAGTTTGCGGCGGCCAAGCGCACGTTGATTGGTATCCCTACCAACATCCCGAATTGGGCGCCATTGAACTGGGTGGCTGGGACCGCATGAACTTCTGGCGCAACCCACCCGCCCATTTGCGCGAGCGTGAAGCTGCTCGTTTTCCTGCTTGGCTCAATCAAATTGCCCTCACACTGCCCAAGCTGGAATTGCTTCACGCCAAAGCAGAAAATTTAGGGAATGGCCAATGGCGCATCCAAATGGCTGTGGCCAATGCTGGCTATCTGCCGAGTTATGTCACAAAGCGTGCACTTGAGCGAAAAACGGCACGTCCTTGCATATTCGAAATTGATTTGCCAGCTGGCGCACAACTGCGCATGGGGAAGCCGCGCATGGAAGGCCCTCAACTAGAAGGCCACGCGGCCACCAATTCGCTTCAAGCTTTCTTGCCCAGTAAAACCATCACGGGCGATCGGGCATTGAACGAATGGATCGTGGAAGCACCTGCAGGTACCGTGCTAAATCTGACAGCGCATGCAGCGCGGGCTGGCACTGTCAGAACAACGATCACTTTGAATTAATTTATTTCAAACCTAGCAAACGCACTGCGTTGTCTTTCAAAATCCCGGGCATTACCTCAGGTTTGAAACCGGCCACTTCAAAATCCTTCATCCACCGCTCAGGTGTGATGAGGGGGTAGTCACTGCCAAACAAAATGCGATCTTTTAGCAATGTATTGGCGTACTGAATCAATTGCTTTGGAAAATACTTGGGGCTCCAGCCTGACAAGTCAATCCAGACGTTGGGTTTGTGTGTGGCCACACTGAGGGCCTCGTCTTGCCACGGAAAGCTGGGGTGAGCCATCACTATTTGCATGTCTGGAAAATCAATGGCCACATCGTCTAAGTGCATGGGGTTGCTGTAGGCCAAACGCAAGCCACCCCCGCAACGCATGCCAGAGCCAATGCCGCTGTGCCCTGTGTGAAAAATAGCGGGTAACTTGTGGGCGTTGATCACCTCGTAAATGGGCCAGGCCATTTTGTTGTAGGGGTGAAAGCCCTGAACGGTGGGGTGAAACTTAAAGCCTTTGATGCCTTCTTCCTTAATGAGTCGCTCTGCTTCACGCGCACCCATCTTGCCTTTGTGAGGGTCGATGCTGGCAAACGCAATCATCATGTCGCTGTTTTCGCGCGCTGCTTTGGCAATTTCTTCATTAGGAATTCGGCGACGTCCAAGTTGTGACTCGCTGTCGACCGTGAACATGACCAAGCCAATTTTTCGCTCACGGTAGTAAGCCACCGTTTCATCAATGGTGGGGCGACGATCACTGCCAAAAAACTTGTCAGCTGCACGGTCGTACTCCTCGCCGTAATTGTCGAAAGGATTCCAGCAACTTACTTCGGCATGGGTATGAATATCAATGGCAATCAGGTCTTGGTGTTTCATAAATACTTTCAAAAATTCGGGAAAACCCTGTGATTTTTAATGCAGCATAGAAAGACAATATAGTTATCGATAATAACCTTTTTAAACAAAACCTGCATTCCGGCAAGGTCGTTTTTCAAACCGACATCATGAATCAAAATTTACATCCTTTGCTGGTGCGCGCCCAATCCAATGGCATCCACTTCGAAATGAAAGGCGCCGTGGCGGTGGTGCGCTTAAGCCGACCGGCCAAGCGCAATGCCCTCAACGATGGCTTGGTGGAAGCATTGCGGGATATCTTTCAAAACCTTCCTAAAGAAGCCAAATCTGCCGTTATTCATGGCGAAGGCGACCATTTCTGTGCTGGCCTCGATTTGTCTGAATTGAAAGAACGCGACGCTGGTCAAGGTGTGTTCCATTCTCGCAGTTGGCATGTGGCATTGGACGCTGTTCAATTGGGCAGCGTACCGGTCATTGCAGCCTTGCACGGTGCTGTGGTGGGTGGCGGATTAGAGCTGGCCAGTGCCTGCCACATTCGCGTCGCCGACGACAGCGCTTTCTTTGCCCTGCCTGAAGGCACGCGAGGTATTTTTGTGGGCGGCGGTGGCTCTGTTCGCATTCCAAAACTGATTGGTGTAGCGCGCATGACTGACATGATGCTCACAGGCCGCGTTTACAACGCCATTGATGGCGAGCGCATTGGTTTAGCCCAATACCATGTGCCCACAGGTACCGCTTTGGAAAAGGCCATGGACTTGGCCCAACGCATTGCCACCAATGCACCGCTAACCAACTACGCCCTGATGCACGCCCTGCCTCGAATTGCCGAGCAACCTGCAGACCATGGTTACCTCACCGAGGCACTTATTTCATCTATTGCACAAGCTGCACCTGAGGCCAAAGCGCGCGTGAAAGCCTTTTTAGAAGGCAAGGCAGCCAAAGTTCAAAAGAGCTAAGAGCACAGAGCAAACAACACCTCTTCTGGTTACTCAACAACAAGCATGAGCCCACCTAAATTTAGACCGCTGCGTTTTGGCGTGACACGTGTCAGCTTGAGAGATGGTGTGCCCGGTACACATTACCTGAAGGCAGATCAAAAATTAAATGCTTTTCCAGATCGTCTCACCGACCGCTTTCAACACTGGGCACAGAACAAGCCCCATCAAACCTTGTTTGCGCGTCGCGTCAAATTGGCCGATGGCAACTTGGGGGACTGGCGGCATGTAACTTATACAAAGGCTTGGAGCACTGCGCGCAACATTGCGCAAGGCCTCATCAACCGCAGCCTGAACGCAGAACGGCCAGTGGTGATCTTGAGTGAAAACAGCTTGGAACATGCCTTGTTGGCCTTAGGTTGCATGGTGGCAGGCGTCCCATTTGTGCCAACCTCGCCGCCCTACTCACTCATCAGTCAAGACTACGACAAGCTCAAGCACGTCCTGCGCACCGTTACACCCGGCATGGTGTTTGCCAGCGATGCTCGTTATGCCAAGGCCATTGCCGCGACGGTTTCCAGCGAGATGGAAATTGTGATGAACGAAGGCAGTGTTGAAGGCAAAGAAGTCACTTCATTTGAGGCCTTGTGCCAAACCCAGGCTACCGCCCAAGTGGACGCAGCCATTGCGTCAACCGGTCCAGACACCATTGTGAAATTTTTGTTCACAAGTGGCTCTACCAAAATGCCCAAGGCCGTAATCAACACACAGCGTTTGTGGTGCGCCAACCAACAACAAATGGCGCAATCCATGCCCATCTTGGCAAAAGAGCCATTGGTACTGGTCGACTGGTTACCTTGGAATCACACATTTGGTGGCAATCACAACTTTGGCATGGTAGTGTTTCATGGCGGCACCATGTACATCGACGATGGCAAGCCCACGCCAACGCTCATGCACGAGACATTGCGTAACCTGCGCGAAATAGCGCCCACTGTTTACTTCAATGTACCCACGGGTTTTGAAGCCATTGCACTGGCAATGAAGTCAGATGACTTGTTGCGCAAGACCTTATTGTCACGCGTGCAAATGTTTTTCTACGCAGGTGCTGCTTTGGCTCAACCCATTTGGGACAGCTTGTATGAATCGCAAGAAAGAGAAATTGGCGAGCGCATTGTGATGGGAACTGGCCTTGGCATGACCGAGTCTGGCCCGTTTGGTATTTTTGTGACCAACCCTCATGTTTCTGCAGGCGACTTGGGGGTGCCCACGCCTGGATTGGAACTCAAACTGGTCGACATGGGTGGCAAAACAGAAGTCCGCTATCGCGGGCCCAACATCACGCCAGGTTACTGGCGCAATGCGGAAGAAACAATAAACTCCTTTGACGATGATGGCTTCTTCTGTACAGGAGATGCTGTCAAATGGATTGACGAAACAGATGTTCATTTGGGTCTGAAATTTGATGGCCGCATTGCTGAAGACTTCAAATTGGCCACCGGTACTTTCGTGAGCGTAGGGCCTTTACGCGGCAAGATCATTGCAGCTGGAGCACCCTACATTCAAGATGTGGTCCTCACTGGCATCAACTTGAAAGAAGTGGGCGCCATGGTGTTTCCAACGCCTGCCGTCCGCGCACTAAGTGGACTGGCAGAAAATGCACCTTTGGCCGATGTCTTGGCCAGTGGCCCCGTCTTGGCGCATTTCCAAAACCTCATCAATGAACTGGCTAAGACAGCTACAGGCAGTGCCAACCGAATTGCGCGCATGTGCTTGTTGTCCGAGCCACCCACCATTGACAAAGGCGAAATTACAGACAAAGGCTCCATCAACCAACGATCTGTTTTGACCCACCGTGCAGATACGGTGGCGGCTTTGCATGAAGAGCGTCTGCACTTCATTTTGAAGCCTACCCTTTAATTTTTTTTGAAAGCCCAAAATGAACATTCATGGCATGAGCGCATTGGTCACCGGCGGTGGCTCTGGACTGGGCGAAGCAACCGCCCGTGAATTGGCCAGATTGGGCGCGAAAGTGGCGGTACTTGATCTGAATTTTGAGAACGCACAAAAGGTGGCCGCTGAAATTGGTGGCATTGCCATTCAGTGTGATGTCACCAATGCAGCCAGCATGGAAAATGCAGTTGCACAAGCAGCTGCAGCACATGGTGGTGCACGTATCTTGATGCAAATTGCTGGCATTGGCACAGCCAAACGCATTGTGGGCAAAGATGGCAACCCTGCACCTTTGGAAGATTTTGCGAAAGTGGTCAACGTGAATTTGGTTGGCACCTACAACGCTGCACGCGTGTTTGCAGCAGCCTGTGCCAAGCTCGATCCCATGGAGGATGGAGAACGGGGTGCCATGATTTTCACAGCTTCAGTTGCCGCCTTTGATGGCCAAGTTGGCCAGCAAGCCTATAGCGCTTCCAAAGCGGGCGTGGCAGGCATGACACTTCCAATGGCGCGCGATTTGGCGCAACACGGCATTCGTGTTTGCACCATCGCACCTGGCATCTTTGCAACGCCCTTATTGAGAACATTGCCAGAACCTGTTCAGGCTTCCTTGGCTGCAAGCATTCCATTCCCATCACGCCTTGGCAAACCAGAAGAGTTTGCGCAATTGGCTGCACACATTGTCAGCAACGGACACATGAACGGCGAGGTGATTCGTTTGGACGGCGCACTGCGCATGGCGCCTCGCTAAGCCATTGCTCGAAAGATACAAATGATCAAAACAGTTGTTTACGAAGTGCAAGTAATGTTCGGCGATTGCGATCCCGCAGGCATTGTGTTCTTCCCCAATTTTTCCAAATGGATGGATGCCTCCTCACTGAATTTCTTTGTGAAGTGTGGGGTTCAACCGTGGCGAGAGTTGGTTAAAACCACCGGCATCATTGGTACGCCTTTGTTAGAAATTAACACCAAGTTTGGTCGTACCGCCACTTATGGCGAAACGATTCAAATTCACACCAGCGTACAAGAGTGGCGAGACAAAACCTTCATTCACAAACATGTCGTGATGCGTGGCGACACCGTGTTGTGCGAAGGCACCGAAGTTCGCGCCTTCTGCATCAAGCACCCTGATGACCCAGATCGCATCAAAGCCATTGCAGTACCCGAGGGCATTAAAGCTTTGTGCAGTTAATACGACAACCCAGTATTTAGTTATTTTTTAGGCCAATTTTTTCAACCACCCAAAGAGGAGACAAGCATGACAAATCGTCGAGAATTTTTGCAGACCACAGTTGGCGCAGCCATTGTGGGCAGTACCGCATTTCAACAATCATGGGCACAAAGCGGCATGCCTATAGAGCAGGTCAAGGTGCTCTATGGCTTTCCACCTGGCGGCTCTGGTGACATTTGTGCGCGCCGTGTTGCTGAAAAGTTTGGTGGCACACCGTACAGCAAAAATGCAGGCGTCATTGACAGCAAGCCTGGTGCTGGTGGACAAATTGCACTGAACTTACTCAAATCAGCACCTGCCGATGGCTCGGTTTTGGCCATGACACCGTTTTCTCCTATTTCGCTGTATCCCCATATTTTCAAAAATCTGCAATACAAGCCCTTTGAAGATTTCACGCCAGTAGGAACCAGCTCCATGATTCACCATGGCTTTGCTGTCGGCCCTCTGGTTCCTGCAAGCGTGAAAAATGTCAAAGACTTTGTGACTTGGGCCAAGGCCAATCCTGCACTGGCCAGCTATGGTTCACCTGCAGCAGGCTCAACCCCACACTTTATTGGCGCATTGCTAGGACTTAACCAAAACTTTGAGTTCAAGCACGCCCCCTATCGCGGCTCTGTACCTGGTGTGACTGACGTAGTTGGTGGACAAATTGCTTGCATGTTCACGCCTCACGGTGACTTCATTGCCAACCACAAGGCCGGCAAAATGCGCATCTTGGCGACCTCAGGCAAAACAAGATCACCCTTCGTACCTGACGTAGCCACATTTGCAGAGCAAGGTTTTCCAGAGCTGACAGTTGAAGAGTGGTTTGGGTTTTATGCACCAGCTAAAACACCCGCCAACATTATTCAAGCTGCCAATGCAGCCATCAATGCGGCCCTGAAAGACAAAGGCGTTCAAGATGCTTTAACCATCGTTGGCTTGATTCCTTATGGCGGCACTGTGGCCGACCAACTCAAGAGCTCACAAGTGGAATTAGAGCGCTGGGGCCCCCTGATCAAGCGCATCGGTTTCACTGTCGATTCCTAATCTTGGTTTAATCAACAGATGCCCGAGAACCTTCTAAGTTCTCGGGCTTTGTTTCCTTGACCAAGCTAGAAAGCACAGCAACACAATGCGACGCAGCAAGAAAATTCCGATCACTGCTATTGAAACAGTCGACACCCGCTTTTTGGAAAGCTTGATTGGCTACAACGCACGTCGCGCTGCTTTGGCCATCATCGGAGAATTTTTAGAAAAAATGGCCGTCTACGGCCTTAAACCGGTTGATTTTTCTGTCATGTCCGTCATCCTGCACAACCCTGGGGTTACGTCTCGTCAGCTGTGCGCCTCTTTGAGTATTTTGCCGCCCAATTTAGTGAGCCTGATTCAATCTTTGGATTCCCGTGGCTTGATTGAACGTTTACCTCACCCCCATGATGGCCGTGCCGTGGGCCTTCACCCCACTGAGAAGGGCAAAGCATTAATGACAGAAGCAGAAAACACCGCATCAGAACTCGAAAGAAATGTTGGCGGTAAACTCACTAGCAACCAAGCACAAACCTTGGTCTCTCTTTTGCAAAAAATCTATCTTTAAGACATCTGCGCAAGCTCCTCTTTGCAGGCGCTTGCACAAGGAGAACGAATCGTGGCAACTTCAAACTTCCCTTCTCTGAAAGAGACATTGCCAGTTGATGCAGCCGATGCTGTTTTGATTGGTCGAATTTGGGTGCCAGGCGAAGGTCCTTACTTGGTCAAAGTTGGCGAACAAGAACTCACAGATTTATCTGCACTTGCCATCACCAGCGCCGACTTGATGGAGCTTGAACAGGCAGCGGTCTTGGTGAAACAGCACCAAGGAAGGACTTGGTCGGCCTCCAAGGTTTGGGGGAACTCCGACCCACAAAACCAAGACCCTTTTCAAGCGCGGTTCCTCGCCCCCACAGATCTGCAAGCCATCAAAGCCGCTGGCGTCACCTTTGTGGCCAGCATGCTAGAGAGAGTCATTGAAGAACAAGCGCGCGGCGATGCCGCCAAAGCCGAAAGCGTTCGCAAGGCCGTCATCAGCGTCATGGGTGACAACCTTCGAAGCGTCAAACCTGGATCGGCTCAAGCCACCCAGCTCAAAGAAGTGTTGGTGGCCCAAGGTGTGTGGTCTCAATATTTGGAAGTAGGCATAGGCCCAGACGCAGAAATTTTCACCAAGTCGCAAGCCATGAGCGCCGTCGGTTCTGGCTTTGATGTGGGCTTGCACCCTGGTAGTACTTGGAATAACCCCGAACCCGAAATTGTGTTGGTCATTAATTCAAAGGGGAACGTGGTGGGCGCTGCCATGGGCAACGATGTCAACCTGCGGGACTTTGAAGGGCGTAGCGCACTTCTCTTAGGCAAGGCCAAAGACAACAATGCCAGTTGTGCCATTGGCCCCTTCATCCGTTTATTTGATGCTCATTACACCATCGACAATGTGCGCAACACCGACCTGAGCATGACGGTCAAAGGACCTGAAGGTTTTGTGATGCAAGGCAGCAGCTCGCTCAGCCAAATTAGCCGCGATCCCTTGGATTTGGCCGCACAAGCCATTGGCAAGTATCACCAGTACCCCGACGGTTTGGTCTTGTTTTTAGGCACCATGTTTGCCCCCACCCAAGACCGCCACGGCCCAGGTCAAGGCTTCACCCATGTGGTGGGCGACAGCGTCGCTATTTCTACACCGCAGCTGGGCACCCTCTTTAACCGCGTAACCACCTCTGACCAAGCACCGCCGTGGACATACGGGATACGCGCCTTGATGCAAGACTTGGCCAAACGGCAACTGAACTAAGCCAAATGCCCAAAAGCGCCGTCAGGGGGAGGCCGTCCACTGGCATAATTCATCCCTTATGCCAGTCTTGAACTGGCTTTTCTATGACACTTTACTAGGACGCTCTCATGAACACCACAGCCACCGGCCTGCAATACGAAGACACCGTGGTCGGCGACGGCGCCGAAGCCACCAAAGGCCAAACAGTCACCGTGCACTACACCGGCTGGCTGTACCAAGACGGCGAGCAAGGCGCTAAATTTGACTCTAGCAAAGACCGTCGCGACCCCTTCCAATTCGTTTTGGGCGCTGGCATGGTCATTCGCGGCTGGGACGAAGGCGTGGCCGGCATGAAAATTGGGGGGGCACGTACCCTGATCATCCCTTCCGAATTAGGCTACGGCGCCAGAGGCGCAGGCGGTGTCATTCCCCCCAACGCCACTTTGAAATTTGACGTCGAGTTGCTCGAACTGTCTTGATCTGATTCAAGTCACGGAAGGTCAGCCTTCAAGGACTTGAAATCTCTCAAAGCGCCCCCAAGTTTGGGGCGTTGTCATTTATTGCGGATGCATTTCATGTCTGATTCCAACTCACAAAACCCCTCCAATCAAAACCCCAACCCAGGCTCACAAAGCGTCATGCCTGCGGCCGAGGCCTTGGCCGCTGCTGCTGCTGCCATGGGCACAGACTCACAATCTCAGCAAGCCGCATTGCCTCAAGATCCTTTGGCAGATGCTCAAGCCGAACTGGTCAATGTGAAAGCCCAAAACGCGACATTGGCAGATCAATACCTTCGCGCCCAAGCCGATGTGCAAAACGCACGGCGCCGCGCCGATGAAGAAATTTCCAAGGCCCGCAAGTTTGCGGTGGAGGGTTTTGCCGACAGTTTGCTGCCCGTGTTGGACAGTTTGGAGGCGGGTTTGGCCATTCAAAACGTGACCCCTGAGCAAATTCGCGAAGGCGCAGAAGCCACACTTCGTCAACTGAAAAGCGCCTTGGAACGCAACAAAGTGGTTGAAATCAACCCTGCCGCTGGCACCAAGTTTGACCCGCACCATCATCAGGCAATCAGTGTGGTCCCTGCAGAACAAGAGGCCAACACAGTGGTCACCGTGCTGCAAAAAGGCTACCTCATTGCAGACCGCGTTTTGCGCCCAGCATTGGTCACTGTGACAGCCCCCAAATAAAGACCTTCGGAAGTAGAAAACAGCCTCTTTTGGGGCAAAACAGGGCAAAAAAGACTCAGTTTCAGCCAATTTAGCCTTGAAATTGACCAAACCGCCCCTACTTCTGAATCATTCAAGCATTTTTTAGATTGACCGGAGAAGAACATGGGAAGAATCATTGGCATTGACTTAGGCACCACCAATTCGTGTGTGGCCATCATGGAAGG
>CANNNB010000054.1 GCA_947505995.1 Comamonadaceae bacterium | reverse complement strand
TCTTTGGCAGGCCAAGTGCTCTGCCAACGCATGTTAATTGGGCCAGTTTGAGCGCTGGCAATCATAGGTGCAGACATTGCACCAGCAGCAACAACTGCCGTTTTCAGAAGGCCACGGCGGCGGGGATTGGCTTGGTCGGTCATTGAAAGTCTCCTAGTTGAAAAATAAAATTCACTCAACATTCTTGATGATTTGCACCTGCAAGGAAATAGGGTAATTACCAGTTGTTTGGCATAAAGAAAAAATCCTATTCATCAATGCTTGATTTGAAACAAGCTTTTGCAAATGACCCCAAAAGTGCTGATGGCTTGTCCGGGTGGAGACGCCCAGCTTTAGAGGTCTAGTTGATGAGCCTCTTGCTCAGCAGATTGAATATGCCGGACTGCCGAGCAACTAATGATGATGGCCTGCACCGTAAATCCCAAGACCACCACCAGCAAACCCACCGCATCAGAGCCGAACTCTCCCGCAAACCCGCCGAGCAAGGCCCCAAGCGGTCTGGCGCCGGTACCCGCCACGATATTGATGGCCGTAACGCGGCCCATCAGGGCATTGGGCGTGACGCTTTGCCTAAGCGTGGTGGAGGTGATGGTCCAAATGATGGGGCCAAACCCGAATAAAAAGTATGCGAAGCCTGCCACTGAGGCTGATGGCCACCAAACTGTGAGAGCCATCACAGAAGCGGCCAGCACTGAGAAAAATGGCCCCAGCAAAATAGCGTGGCCAAAACGCATTTGCGCCACAATTTTGGACGCCATCAACGACCCCAAAATCATGCCCGCGCCATAGCACGCAAGTGTCAGGCCCACTGCACTGGCATCCATCCCCAAAGTGCGTATGGCATAGGGGACATAAATGGCTTGCAACACAAACCATGAAATATTCCAAGCCACCGAGGTGAACAAAATGGGTCTGAGCAAGTTGCTGTTCCAGACAAAATGAGCTCCATCCTTGAGCTCCAGCCAGGGGTGCCTAGCGGGTACGGCGGCTCTGGCAGGCTCGTGAATTTGATTCAAGAAACCAACTGCAGCCAAAGACAGCATTAAAGACAAGACAAAAGAGGTCGAGGCACCCATCCAGGCAATTAAGGCGCCAGCCAGTGCGGGCCCACCTGCAAAGGCCATGCTTCTGGCCAATTCCAAACGCCCATTGGCCTTTGCCAAATTGTCACGGGTGACCAAAGCGGGCACCAGGGATGGCGCGCTGACGCTGAAACCCACCGTACCAACCGCTGCAAAAAACCCGACCACCGCCAACAAAGTAACACTGATTTGACCGGCCAACAGGGCTGCAATCAGAACCATCAAGGCAAACACGCGCAAGATCTCTGACAAAAGCATGAGTTTTTTCCGAGACATGCGATCGGCCAACAAGCCCAAAGGGATGGACAACAATAAAAAAGGCAAAGACTGAACGGCAGCAATCACACCAATTTGCCCCGGGCCAGCTTCAAGCATCAAAACGGCCACGATAGGCACTGCCGCCAAGGTCAGTTGCTCGGCCGATTGCGCCATTAAATTGGAAATGGCCAGCTTTTGAAAAGCAGGTGGTAACGCGGCCTGAGGTTCGCTCATAAGTCCAAAGCAGACTTGGCTTTTTCAGGTGAGCCTTCCAAGCCAGCCAAAAGCGCCTTGTTGTCGCCGCCAATGATCATTTCAAACTTATTGTCTACATAGGTGTAGTCGTAGTAGCCCATGCGGGCTAATGGTTTCATTTTGAGCACATCGAGCATGCCCTTGCCATCGATCATTTCATCGTCAATGTGAATGGCAACCACCTTGCCAAACACCACATCGGCGGTGCCAAATGGCGGCTCACCCGGAAACCGCAAGGTATTCAAATACACGCATTCAAACTGAATGGGCGACCCCGCCACTCGCATGGGCTTGACCTTGCGGGATGGTAGTTTTTGCAGCTTCGCATGCTCAAATTCGTCAACGCCATGCGGCAACTCTTCAGCCGTGAGGTTAACGGCATGCCTTAAGTCGTAAGTGGCCATGTTCCACACAAACTCGCCTGTATCTTCTGCATTGCGAACAGAGTCTTTGCGAACGCCTTGTGTGGTTTGGTTGGCCGAGAACATCACAATGGGTGGGTTAAAGGTGATGTTTTGAAACTGGCTGTAAGGGGCCAAATTGTGGCGGCCTTCGCGGTTCACCGTGGAAATCCATCCAATAGGCCTAGGTATGACACAAGACTTAAAGGGGTCATAGGGTAAGCCGTGAGGGGTAATGCCAGGTTCGTAATACATTTTAATTGAGTGTCAAATAAATTAATTGAGAAGTGCAACGCACCGCAGTCTGACATCTTAAGGCTCTGCCAAGAGTGCTGTGCAAATCAGTCTTGAACTTATGTTAAAAACACGCATGGCCAATGGGTAGATGTGTGCCAATCTGCTGCATAAGATCACAAATCAATCTAAAAAATACAGGATCATCATGGAAGCTCAAGATACCGCTGAACTCATGGAACAAAAAGCCCATGGCGACAAAAGTCAAAATCGCTCTGCCCTCACCATTTCCATCTTGGCCATGGTCTTGGCCATTGCCAGCTTAGGCGGCTCCAACGCCATGAAAGAAGCCACCCAAGAAAACATCTTGGCAGCCAATGCCTATGCTTTCTATCAAGCTAAAAACATTCGCCAAACGTCTTTCAAACTGGCCGCTGCCGATCTGGAATTGCAACTGGCGCGAGAGCCCAACATGAACCCCACCGCCAAAGCAATGTTTGAAAAGAAAATAGAAGATTACAAAAAAACAGCCGATCGATATGAATCCGAGCCAGAAAACAAAGAAGGCAAAAAGGAATTGATGGCCCGGGCCAAAGCCCACGAAGCCACTCGCGATCACGCCATGCAACAAGACCCATGGTTTGATTACGCTGAAGGTGCTTTGCAAATTGCGATCGTTTTACTTTCAGTTTCAATCGTTGCTTCTATGCCTGTTTTGTATTGGGCTGGCACGGTGTTAGGCGCGTTGGGTTTTGTGAGCACAGTCAACGGCTACTTCTTATTTTTCTAAACAGGCCATGACAAGCACATTAGGCATGTCGCCCGCACTTCAGGCGGCTGTCCAATTCATTGAAAAGTGCGAGACGCCATGGTCTCGTGACACCTCGCCCCCTTGGGGTATTCATGAGTTAGATGCGCCGCCCTACAACCGCTTGTATGGCCCGGTTCATGGGCGTGGGCCTGTATCCGGAGTTCTTTTTCACAAGCACCAATTGCTCGCAAAATGGGGCGAGCCCCACAAAGCCGACCTCACTTTCAGCGTGGCCAAAACCTATTTGGCTTTGTTGGCTGGCCTGGCCTTTGACAAAGGTTTGATCCAAGATGTGCATGCACCTGTGGTCCGACAATGCCCTGGCATTGGCTTTGAGGGCGAGCGCTTATCGCGCATCACTTGGCACCACCTGTTGCAGCAAACCAGCGAGTGGGAAGGCACCTGCTTTGGCATTCCAGAGCAGGTGGACCGTTACCGCTGGTTAACTTACCAAACAGGTAAAGCCGATGGCAAAAAGGGCGACCCTCGGCCACTGTGCGAGCCAGGCTCTCGGTTTGAGTACAACGACGTCAGAATTAACCAACTCTCTTTGGCCTTGTTGCATTTGTTCAAGCGGCCCCTACCCGAAGTCTTTGAAGAATTTTTCCGCACACCTTTGGGTTGTTCTGATGAGTTTCAGTGGGTGGGCTACGAACAATGTTGGACACATGTCAATGGCCAACGCATGATGTCGGTTCCAGGCGGTAGCCATTGGGGTGGTGGCGTTTCTATTTCTGCCATGGACCAAGCCCTCATTGGCTTGATGCTCATGGGCAACGGCAACTACAAAGGCCAGCAAATTTTGTCAGCCAAGTGGCTGCAAATGATGCAGCAACCCTGCGATGTCGTAGCCTACTACGGCTATCTTATTTGGCTGAACAACGGTGGGGCTTTGTTCAAAGACGCACCTCGCAGTTCATGGTTTGCCATTGGTGCCGGCTCTTCCATCACATGGGTAGATCCACAGCTCGAATTGGTTTGTGTCATGCGATGGATTGACGCGCCCAAAACCAACGATTGCATTGCACACATCATGCAGGCATTAGAGGGGTAAAGAGTTAGAGGTTCAAAGGTTTCCCTTTAATCCTTCATCACTTTTAAACAAAGCGAGGCCAATTCGTCTTGGCAGATCAATTGGACTGCGTTGGCGTTTGCAAATTTAAGTGCAACGCCGGTGGGCAAGCTAAGGCTAATACAAGCCGCATAGGCTGCATCTTGCGAAACTTGCAAGGCCTTCAAATCACGCAAAACTTCGACCCCCAAAGTGGCAGCCTTCCAGCGCTTGCAACTGACCAAGGTGATCTTGCCTGATTTTTCCAACTGCAAGTCTGCCGCACTCGAATTCAATTGTAAAACGCTAAAGCCCTGCTGAACAAAGGCTTGCTCCATGAGCGGCAAGAATTGTTTCCATGACATGTTGGCCAAATTGGTCAAGGCCAGATTAACGCGTTCTGGCGAGGGCTTGTCGCGCTGCCGCCAAGCGGCAATGAAGCCCAGTATGCAGAATGGCACAGCGCTAAGCATGCCCACAGCCCGAAAGGCCTCAGGTAAGAATACGCGTGCCAACAGCATCATCACTGCTGCAATCAAAAAGCTCAACCACCATGGCGATCGCAATAAAATCGCAAAGAGCGATTTTTCTGCCATTTTAAATTTCATCGATCAATCCGTATCATCAAATTCAAATGAAATAATTTAAGTGACATGTCAGCACAGGCTTATTTGGCAAACAAACTGGCTGGGTTGGCAAATGCTTTGAACTCCACTGCATTGCCACAGGGGTCTAAGAAGAACATGGTGGCTTGTTCACCCACTTGTCCTTTAAAGCGAATGTGGGGTTCGATGACAAATTTGACATCGGTTTTTTTCAACTTGTCTGCCAGTACTTCCCACTGCCCCATTTCCATGACGAGGCCAAAGTGGCGCACTGGCACATTGTCGCCATCCACTGCGCTGGTGTTGTGATGGCCCGCTTCTGAAGGACTGAGGTGAGCCACAATTTGGTGGCCGTGAAAATTGAAGTCTATCCAGTCTTCGCTAGAACGGCCTTCTGGACAGCCCAAAAGATCGCCATAAAACGCCCTGGCTTTGGCCAAAGATGTAACGGGAAATGCCAAGTGAAAGGGTTGCATGCGGTTCTCAGTGAAATTTCAAAAGTACGATTTTGCCTCAAACCAGCGACTCTTGATTAAACCCAACTTGTTCAATTTCCAAAGGCTTAAGATTTCAAAGTTCGATTGAACAACTCAAGCGTGCGACTCCAAGACAAATCTGCGGCAGCCTGATTGAACCTAGGTGTTGAATTGTTGTGAAAACCGTGTTGAGTGCCAGGATAAAAATGTGCCTGCGATTTAACGCTGTGGGTCTTTAATCCGCTTTCGTAGGCCCCCCAAGTGGTATTGATACGGGGGTCTATTTCTTGGGATACTTGAATGGGGCTCATCTTTCGTCCTTTTAAAAAAGATACGAATAGAATCCTAATAACCCTGCAGTTCATGTCACTCCGTTAAGGGCATGTATCACCATCAGCATTGTTTTTTCTTTATGATGCGACAGAACAAATGAATGGAGAAATCCAGTGGCAACATCTCCACCTCCGTCAACTCAAGTGAATTGCTGGCAGTGCAAGCACTTTGCCACGAGTTGGGACCCCAAAATGCCCTACTCGTGCAAGTTGCTCGGCTTCAAATCTCAAATTTTGCCCAGCATTCAGGTGATGAATTCAGATGGTCGTCCTTGCTTTGGATTTGAAGCAAAGCCAACTGGCAAAACCTAATCGCAATGCTAATGGCAACTTCAATCAACACCCATCGCCAAGCCGGCAATTTAAAGTCACCTCACATTGTCGTTTTGGGTGCGGGCGCAATTGGCTGCTACATCGGTGCATGGCTTAACACCACTGAAGCCCAGCTTACTTTTTTAGGACGTCCCAGCGTTGCGGAAAGAGTTAGGCAAAATGGATTGAGTATTTCAGATTTAAATCAAAGAATCTTGTTAATCTATCCTTCTGCCATTAGCTTCGTTACCCATCCCGAAGTATTGAAGACTGCAGATTTAATACTGGTCACCGTGAAAAGTGCAGACACCCCAGAAGCTGCCAAACAAATATTGCAATATGCAAAACCCACTGCCTTGGTTCTCAGTTTTCAAAATGGTGTGAGCAATACCAAGGTTCTGAAACAACAATTGCCCGACATGACCGTCATCAGCGGCATGGTCCCCTTCAATGTTGTGACACTGCCTGAAGGTCGACTCCACTGCGCCACTGAAGGGCAACTTTGCGCAGAGGATCACCCCAGCCTCACAGCTTGGCTGCCCCTGTTCAAAGCATGTGGATTGCCTATTCAGCTTCGCACACACTTTGAAGAGATTCAATGGGGCAAACTCATTTTGAATTTGAACAACTCAGTCAACGCCTTGTCTGGCCTGCCGTTGAGGGCTCAGCTTTCTGATCTAGCCTACCGACAAAGTTTGGCTTTATTGATTGAAGAAACCATTCACATTTTAAAATCGGCTGGCATTCAGCCTGCAAAAATAGCCAAGGCACCCCCTGCCTTGCTACCTATACTTTTGAGAACACCTAACTTCATATTCAAACTATTAGCTGGAAGTATGCTTAAGATAGATGAGAACGCCAGATCTTCGATGTGGGAAGACTTGCAAATGCAACGAAAAACAGAAGTCGATTACATCAACGGCGCCGTTATCAACTTAGCACATTCACTTGGCCAAAAAGCAGCCATCAATTCACGCATGGTGGCACTGATTAAAAGAGCAGAGGCTGGAGAATATAAGCCGCAAAACGGACTGCATCTGTTGAATGATTTGATGCAGTCACAAACTGCGCAATGATTAATTTCCAATTGGTTTACCCCTTTAAAATTCGGGTTTGTCCTCCTACTGCCCAGTTAGCGGGCGCCTAAAATGGGGCATGAACGAACGACTTCCTCAAATCTCTTACAACGACCTGCCCGCTTCCGTGAAGCCCTTGGCAGATGACATACTAAAAGTGTCTAGTGCCGCTTTAGGCGGGCCCTACAACGCCTTGTTGCGCAGCCCCGAAATGGCCAGGAAGTGCTTTGATTTCTTAGATTACCTGAGGTTTCGCACCTCGGTAAACAAGCGACTGAATGAATTTGCCATACTCATTCAAGCCCGCATTTCAAATGCGCAATATGAATGGTGGGCCCATGAAACCATTGCCAAAAAAGCAGGCTTGTCCGATGCAGTCATGAAAGACTTGCAAGCCTGCAAAAGACCTACCTCCATGGCAGAAGATGAGCGCTTGGTTTATGACTACTGCGTTCAACTCAGTTTGAATCACAGAGTGCCCGATGCACTTTGGCAAGAAGCCGTGAACAAAATGGGTGAACAGGCTGTCATAGACCTCACTGTTTTGTCAGGCACTTACGTCATGGTGTCTATGCTTTTGAATGCCACTCAAGTGGGCATTCCTGGCGGTGGCGCATTTCCATTGGAAGTATTAGAGCCCTCAGAAATTAGAAAAAGCTTGCTCGCTTGATTGACATTCAAACGTTCAGTTCAAAAACTCAAAGAGAGACAAAAGCCATGAAAATTAACACACACATTCGCAGAGCCCTTGTTATAGGCCTGTGCCTCTTGGGAAGTTCCTGGTTTGGACATGCCTTCGCGCAGGACTATCCCAACAAGCCCATAACCATGATGATGCCTTATGCCCCTGGCGGCCCTGGTGACACCATTACGCGCTTGTTTGCAGGCTCGATGCAAAAGATCTTGGGCCAACAAATTGTGGTGGACAACACGGCAGGTGCATCGGGTGCGATTGGCACCGCCAAGGTGGCAAGGTCCAAGCCAGACGGCTACACCCTTCTCATGATTCACGTCAGCCATGCCACCAACATGGCCATGTACAAAAATTTGAGCTACCACCCTGTGGACGATTTTGAGCCCATTGGATCGGCCACCAGCGGTCCCATGGTGATTGTTGCGCGCACCGAATTTCAACCTAAAGACTTGAATGAATTTGTGGCTTACCTCAAAACAAATCAGAAAAAAGTCAGTTTGGCCCATGCTGGCGTGGGGTCAGCCTCACACCTTTGCGGCTTGATGATGATGAATGTTCTAGGCGTTCAACTGAATGAGATTCCCTACAAAGGCACGGGCCCCGCACTGACCGACTTAATGGGTGGCCAGGTTGATATTTTGTGCGATCAAACATCGGGTACCGTGCCATCAGTGAAGAGCGGCAAAATCAAAGCTTATGCGGCGGCTGGCAAAAACAGATTGCCCTCCTTACCCGAGACACCGGCTATTGCAGAAGCTGGCGTGAAGGGCTTTGAGATCAACATTTCCTTTGGCCTTTATGCACCCAAAGGAACGCCCAAACCGGTTCTGGAAAAACTCACTGCTGCATTACAGAAATCTGTCACCGATCCCGACATCATCAAACGTTTAGATGGCATGGGTGTCTCAGCAGTGAGCATTGAGCAGGCTACGCCAGCAGCACTGAGGGCTCATTTGAAAAATGAAATCGACACCTTGGGCGGCTTGCTGATTAAAGCAGGTGTGCAAGCCAACTGAAGTTTCAATATTGATTTGACAGGGATCAAGGTATGACGATGGACAGAAGAAAATGGTTTGTAGGCGCCTCATCACTGCTATTCACAAAAAACCTCCTTGCTCAATCAGATAGCGCTCATGGCCAACATCACGCTCATCCTGCACTCCCCAAGGTGAGTCCATCGCCTGATGCCTTCGCCAAGCTGCAAGGTGGCGTGCCGCATCATTTAACTGCCGATCAAGAGTCACAACGTTCGGTCATCAGTCCTGCGCCCAAGGGAGCCTCAGGTCGGTGGATCACCCGTGCGTCATTGCCCATTCCTCGAAGTGAAATGGCTTGGGCCACAGAATGGGCTGGCAGGCTTCATGTCATTGGCGGCTATGGCGAAGGACGCGTCGACAGGGGCTACCATCATGTCTACGAGCCTCAAGCCGATCAATGGCATTTGGCGGCCCCACTTCCCCGAGGCGCAAACCATGTTGCCGTTGTATCTCTCGAAGGTCGCATCTATGCGTTTGGCGGCTTCATTGAACAAAATCGAAATCCTGACAACCATGCCTACGTCTACGAAGTCTCTCAAGACAAATGGACCTCTATTGCACCACTTCCAAGACCAAGGGGAGCCGCAGCGGCAGTGGCATTGAATGGCAAACTGCACTTAATTGGTGGCGCTTCATCACCCACTGATGAGCGAGCCAGCGTGGGTTGGCATGAAGTTTACGACCCTAAGTCAGATCAATGGGTTCGAAAGAAAGCTTTACCGGGGGCTCGCGACCATGTGGGATGTGTGGCCTACAAAGGAAGAATTCACATCATTGGCGGACGTTTCAACACTTTTGAATACAACACCGATTTGCATCAGGTGTATCTGCCTGAAAGGGACACCTGGGAACTGCTAGCTCCTTTGCCCACGGCGCGTTCTGGTCATGGCCTGGTTGTCTACCGTGATCGTTTTTATGCCATGGGCGGTGAAGGCGGCATCATCAATAGGCCCGGACAACAAACCGTATTTGGGCAAATGGAGAGTTACGACCCTGTTGCGAACACTTGGCAATCACACGCAGCCATGCCTATACCGCGTCATGCTGTCGGCGCTGTCACCATTGGCGATTGGATTTATGTGGCCGGAGGTGGCGCTGTTTTGGGAGGCAGTGTGCAATCTGCGGTGCATGAGGCATTCACTTTAAAGTGATTTATGGCCTGGCCTTCAAAAATTTATTGGTTTGCCAATCGGGTCTGAGCAAGACGCTGTCATCGCGAAGCCCCATGCCCGACAAGTCTTGCGAACTGATTGCAAGCCCCGTAGCTTGGCTGCAAGATTGCCCTTGCATTCGCTTAATGGCTACCGACAACATGCCTTCCGAAGCATCCCCCAAAGGATGATTCAAATCGTCGAGTACTGTGCACTGAGGTACCATGCCATCAGAAAATCTGCCTTCCAATTTGGCGTTCAAGCCTTCCATTTCCATGGCCGCATAAGTGATGCCGCAATTATCTTGAGGATAAAAACCATAAGGTTTACCGCAAGTGGTGCTACCAATCAATTCAACTTGCACATCAATGCCTCGCAGACCATTGATGAATGACTCACTGGCAGAGCAAGTGCCCCCTGTAACCAAGACATAAATTTTGGCAATACCCACCGAAGGATAGGTTTGGTTGTTGAGGCCAATGCTGGTGAAATTCATGGCGTAGTTTTCAGAACTTCGCTTGTCAGAAAACTGAGTCCACTCAAAGACCTTTCCCTGTGCTTGTGCTTTGCCAGCAACCGAATATGCCAAAGCATTGGCAATGGCCAAATAGCCGCCTCCGTTGTAGCGCAAATCGACCACCAGATCAGAAATGCCCTGCTGTTTGAAATATGTCATGGCTTGTATGAGATAGGACTCGGCACCAGGTACATGGCTGTTGAAAAGTAAGTACCCCACTTTCTGCGAACCTGCATTCAAAACCTTGTATTCAACTTGTTGCAAGGTAATGACTGCTGCCTGCATGGTTACATTGAGAGTCTGCCCAGCTCTCAATATTTGAAAGTTATGCGGCGCGACTTTGGTGGGGCGTAAACCTTCATTGAAGGTGTCCGTGGCTTGAGAGCTCGTGTCATTGACGGAGGCACCATCAATGGCCATGATTTGATCGCCCCTGGCCAAACCGGCACTCATGGCAGGTGTGTTTGGATAAACATAGGCCACGGTTATAAGCTTAAGACCACCTTGGGTGCTTGTTTTCAACATGAAGCCGTAGCCGCGCAAGCTGCTGTCAACAAAGCTATTCCAGGAAACTGAGTCAATGATGAAGCTGAATTTATCAACCAAGGTGCCCATCGCTGTTTTAAGAGGTGTTTTTGAATCGGAAAAATAGTTAAGCAGGGAGCTCCAAACATCCAATACGCCATTCGTCAAGACGTTGTAGCGGGAATCGTTTGCGTTGACCGTAGGAATGTCTTTGTACCAAAGGTACCTTTCCGACATGTAGGCTTTGATCCAATTTTTTTCATCTGCCAAAACACCTTGCGTAATGGGTACAGTAGATTTGGCGGCATAAGGGTTTTCCTTTGCGCAAATTTGAGCCAGCTCTCTTGAAGTAGCTTGGTTAACTGGAGGAGGATTGTTTGAGCTTGAGCCACCGCCCCCGCCGCATCCGGCCAAACACAGTAGAAGCGTGCACATCAAAATTGCTTGTGAATTCAACGCAGTCACCTTCTTTAAAGACATCTGGAAAAAGCATTTAAAAATTAAAATCTTTAGTCATTGATTGAAGCAATTTTGGCTTCATCATTGGCTTTTTAGCCTATTTTGGATCTTATGAATAGACCTTTGTATCAGAAATACGTCTTGATGGCCTTGATATCACTGATGGCTGCCTCCGTTTACTTTGTGACTGTCACCAGTGCAGGCCTTCCTCCCACAGTTGCATCCCACTTCAATGCGGCAGGGGTTGCCAATGGCTTCATGAGCAAAAACAACTATACCTTCAGCATGCTGGCGATTAGCGTGGGCATTCCTTCTTTTTTGGTTTTAATGTCCTTAGGACTGACTAAGGTGCCTGTTAGTCTCATCAATATTCCCCATCGAGAATATTGGCTGTCCCCAGAACGGCATGCAGAAACCATCAAAATCATCACAGGGTTTATGCTTTTCTTGGCGTGTATTCTTGTCGTATTTTTATCTTTTGTACATTGGCTTGTCACACTGGCCAACGCTCAGCAACCGCCTGAGATGTCAGGATTTTCGATCTATGTTGGACTGATTATTTTGTTGATGCTAATTGGCGTTTGGTCATTGTTTCTTATTCGAGCTTTTCACTTGGATGATCATCAAGAAAAATGAAGGGGCCTGAATTGGTGCTTTTGTAGGACAACATATGTACAAATTACCGTAGGCAATGGTTCAGCAAGTGCGCTCAAACGTTTTGCAAATAAAAAATGCAACTGTGATGACACAGTTGCATTTGTTAAATGGAGGCGCGGGCCGGAGTCGAACCGACCTACACGGATTTGCAATCCGGTGCATAACCGCTTTGCTACCGCGCCATTTTTGATGACAAAAAAGGGAAGCTGTTGCTTCCCTAATTTGCAGAAAGATGTTGGTCCACCTTTCAATGTTTGGAGCGGGATAAGAGGCTCGAACTCTCGACCTATACCTTGGCAAGGTATCGCTCTACCAACTGAGCTAATCCCGCATTTGCAATCAACTTAGCATCCTATGCCAAGTTACATGCTATCTACGAATTGTAACGTAATTTCTGGGAATT
>CANNNB010000053.1 GCA_947505995.1 Comamonadaceae bacterium | reverse complement strand
TTTGCATGTGGCCACAGGCATCCACCAAGATGTCGATCCGGTCACGTCGCACCATCTCAACCACCTCTTGGTCTGACGCGCCTAGAATATCCCGCCATTCATCAAAATAGGTCTTAAACCGTTGCGTGTGCTCATCCTCATTTAACACATTGGAGTAAGCAAATAACTCAAACCGTGCGTGGTCATGCTGAGAAAAAAGAGGCTCGAAAAAAAACCGACATGAGTGCCCCCTGAAATCAGGCGAAACATACCCGACTCGTAATCGCCGACTAGGTGAGCGATCATGCAAATCAAATATGTTTGTATCCAAAGTAGGGAACCGAGTACCCCATCTCACGTGTTCTGCATTGATTTCTTTTGCACTTAGATCCGGATGGTAGATGTAACAGAAAAGACGCGATTCCCAAATCTTAGGATTATCTGATCTCAAAGCAACTGCTTCATTACTGTGTTTAACTACATCGCTAAAATCTGAGATGTGGGCAAGCATTGCTGAATGCGCCTGCTGAGCTTCTGCCAATTTAGGATTTATTTGAATTGCCTTGGTTGTAGATTTTATAGCTTCGGCATAGCGACGTAATTCTCGCAGTCCATTGCCCAAATTACTGTGTGCACCGGCTAAATCAGGTTCAATTTCTATTGCACGGCGGTAGCTGACCTCGGCCTCTTCTAAGCGCCCCATCTCTTGAAGGGTGGCACCCAGATTGTTGTACGTTTGACCCATATTGGGCTTGATCTGCAGTGCTTGGTTGAAGTAGCGCAATGCTTCATGCAAGTTTCCTTCTTGCTTCGACAAGGTTCCCAGATTGCTGGCGACCTCGGCTTGTTCGGGTGCGATCTCCAAGGCTTTGGAATAGGCAGCTTTGGCTTCGGGGTAACGCTGAGACTCCTGCAAAGCAGCGCCCAAATTGACCCATGCACCGGCATTCTCAGGTGCAATGGCGATAGCTTTTTCCAGCAAAACTATGGCAGCCTCAAACGCGCCAGCCTGTCGCTTGAACTCGCCCAGATTCGCCAAATGTTTGGCATTATCTGGCTCGTAGTCAAGGGCTTTTTCCAAGGCATCAATCGTGCCTGGCAGGTTTTTTAATTGATGGCGTAGCGAACCGACTAAGCCCCACAACTGCCCAAGATGGGGCTTGATGGACAAAGCCTTCTCCGCATCTGCCAGCGCGCCAACTAGGTCGTTGCCGCGCAGTTTAAGCTGCGCCCGGATAGCGTAAGCTTCGGCGTAATTGGGATTGCTTTGCAAGACATTCGTTACCAGCAGCAGTGCTTGTTCGTTTTGATTTTTACCCGCCAATGCGGCAGCCAATACCATTTGGCTTTCCGGGTCTGTGACATCACTTTGATAGGCGGCTTGGGCCGCTTGAAGAGCTTGATCGAGTTTTTGTTGTCTAATCAACAGGCGAGCGTGGTTGCGCTGGACAATGGGCAAAGCTGAATTGATGGACAAGGCAATGTTCAAGGCGGCCCAGGCTGGTTCATCCAGTTTGTCAAGAGACAGAACTTGAGCCAATAGCGCGTAAGCGCTTGCGTCTTGTGGCTTGCTGACAAGCCCGCTTTGCAAGACCAGCGCAGCTTCTTTGTAGAGACCGGCTTCTCTGTGCGCAATGGCAAGCTCGTGTTCAGTAGGCCGAACTGGCGTGACATTTTCAAGCCGATCAAGTCGTTCTGCTAGCCCCTCTACCGCTTCGCCCTGCAGCCCTCTTTTCAGTCCCTGCTCCAGCACCTGTCGGGCTGTATCAGTTTGCCTTGTCTGTATCAACGCATCGATGTAGCTCAGCCAATATTGACCTTGATTTGGGTTGGCCTCTAAAGCTGCCTTGAGGTGGTGCAGGCCGGCAGCTGGCTGCTTTACCTGCACCGCCAACACTCCCAGGTTGTGGTTTGCATCCGGTTGATTGGGCTGATTTTGCAGAACTGTGCGGTAGAGGCGTTCGGCGTCTTGCAACTGGCCCGCCTGATGGTATGCGACAGCTTGTTGGATCGCTTGATCAATGGTCAATGTGGCCGTTTGTTGCGGTGACTCAGAATTAGTCATGATGGTTTTTGGAACACCCAAAGAACGCTTTAGCCTTGCAACTCTGGTTTGGAAAGGCCGACTACCTCTATAACAAGTACATCAGAGCCGAGGTGAAGGTATGCCCCCTCATCCACGGTAATCCAGCCGATCGACTCGGTTTGGATTTGAGCGAGGTCAACTAGCTTCATTAGCGGATAAGGCAGCTTGCAAGGCTTTGGAATAGGCTACACGAGCTGTTTGATAAGCAGCGGTTTGGGCTTGCAGGCGGGCCAGTTCTTGGTCGCAGAACTGTAGGCTAAACAGTTGAGCCTTGGCATCTTCAGATAGTGAGTCTAGGTCGTATTGTTTGTTGTCGATGGTGATCATATGAAGTCCTTTCATTAATGAAAAAACCCCACCCCTTTGTGAGGGATGGGGTTTTAAGCTACCTCAATTAGTTGAGACCTAGGGGACTTGTCCGATTATCTAGTCCTGTCCCCTGCAGTTGCTTTCTCGAAAATTAAGCAGCAACAATCGCAAAGTTAGCGTTAGTCAATGCGGCATACGTTGCAGCGGACATGTCGACAACTCCAACTAGGCCCACGACGTCTGCAGTTTCAAGGTTTGTGGCACTAGCGCCACCAGCCACGTTCGCAACTAATATGTTCATCTGCAACGTTGTCGTATCGAAGTAGGTCACGAAAATAGATGATGCAGCTGCATAACCCGTAATCGTATTGGCTCCAATTGCCGTGTTAAACATGGCCTGTATGTCTGCTCCAGTTGCCAAGCCAGTCGACAAAATAACGACATCAGTAGCAGCGACAGTTGCGACGGCGGAACCCGTAGCAGTAGCAACTGAGGTAAGTCCTGTTGCACCCGCTGCTGCCGCACCACCACCAATCATCGTACCTACACCTGCCGTGTAGTTAGCTGTGGTGTTTGAAAGCGCAATGATGTCACCATCAGTTACCGAAAAGTCCATAACTCTTGCAACCAACGCAACTGCTGTTGCGGGTGCTGCAGATGCTGCGTCACCGCGGAGAATGAACGTATCAATTCCAGCACCACCAGTCAAACGATCTGCTCCGCTTGTTGCAATGCCAGTAACTTGGTTGGCAATTGTATCCGCACCAATTCCACCAGAGATGGTGTCGCCCAGGGTGCCACCAGTCAAAATGTCAATTCCATTACCACCGATGATGTTCAAAGAGCCGTTTGTTTCGGCACCGCCAACAACCGTCAAAGCAGCGGTAGTCAAGCTGGTACCGTCAATTGTCATGGTTGCAGCAGCTGCCACATTTCCGTCTGCCAAAGTTAACGCTACTGCTGTTGTCGTGTTTGCTGTAACGATATTCTCAATGCCAGAGACGTTGGTCAAAGTGACTGTCTGGGCAAGGTTGCCTATCAGGTTCAATGTGTCAGAGCCGGTTCCACCGGTAACAGTATCGTCAACCGTAAACAGCAGACCTGTGCCGGCAGAATCAATGCCAAAGTTGAACGTGTCAGCACCAGTACCACCGACGATTGAATTGTTAGCAGCATTTGTCGACGCAGTGAAAGTATTCGTACCGTTGGCCAAGTTGTAGGCAGTCACGTTGGTTTTTGCAGTCACGGCACCTGCATCAGACAGCGTAATGGCGGCTGGGGTTGTGATTGTGGTGAACGCGGTGTGCTGAGCCGCCGTCATGGTCGCGCCCACAGAACCCATAATTAGCGTTTCAATCAGGGAGATGGTATCCGTAGAAATATCCGTAAAGCCAGCCGAGATGGTCAAAACGTCAGTCCCAGCTCCACCGTCCATGGTGTCTGCACCACTTTCAGTTGAGAACTGGTCAATACCGCCACCGCCACTTAGGGAGTCGTTACCAGAGCCGCCATCCAATGTGTCATTACCCTCGCTACCGATCAGCGTGTCAGCACCAGAGCTGCCGGTTAAGCTGTCATTGCCGTAGCCGCCAGTGATCGAATCATTGCCAGTACCACCGGTCACTGAGAAGTTACCCACAGTAGTGGCTGAGTTGGCCGTCACAATGTTGTTGCCGTTACCCATGACCAAAGTTGTTGCACCCGTTGCCAAGCCACCCGTGTAGGTAACCGCACCTGTTGAGGTGGACAAGTTAAGGGTCACTACACCTGCTCCTGTGTGAGTGTCATTGACAGCTGTCAGGCCAGTTGCATTCGTGATGGCGTTGGTGATGATTGTTCCACCCAGACCTGTGATATTCAGAGTCTTCAGGGCTGCGGCTGACAGTGTTGTGATGGTGGCAGCAGTAGCAGATGCCGCTGTAGCTGCGTTATTGATCGTCAATGTCTCAATATCGGCTGCAGTGATAGCGGTTTGTGCTGCATTGTCAACAGCTGCGATTGTGAGCGAGTCACTTGTACCTGAGCCAGAGGCCAGTGCAAAAGTGATAGCTGTCGTAGCTGTTTCCGCACCCAAAGTCACAACCCCAGCACCAACATTGGTAAAGGAGAATGTGCCAGCAGCAGTGTTCGCGTTAACGCGTGTAAAGCCGGTGTTGTTGGTGAATAACGCCATGTCTTGCGTAGCGCCTGCGCTCAGCAAGAGTGTTTCAAACTCAGAAGCGCGTGCTGCGATGGTAGCCGTAGCCGCTTGACCAATTGACAAAGTGTCCACATCAGCGCCACCGATCAAGGTGTCTGCGACAGTGAATGTCGTGCCCATGACCACGGTGTCATTTCCTGCACCGCCGTCAACCGAATCGTTACCTGCAGCTGAAGTGATGGAGTCACGACCAGCGCCACCGAGGAGGATGTCGTTGCCTACACTACCTGTGATGGTGTCATTACCTGCACCACCGTTAACGCTGACGTTAGATGTTCCATCGATAACCAGCACGTCATTGCCGCCAGAGCCTGTCACGGTTTGGGCAGTAGTACCCGTAACCGTTGTCAGAGTTGTACCGACCACTCCTGTCATTCCGCTGGCATCAATGATGTCAGCAGTCACAACGCCCATAGTCAAAATGTTGCCACCTCTGATGTTCAGCGTTTCAGCGGTTTGGAAACCAGTTGAACCTGTCACAGACACAGTGCCAGTTACTTGAGCAACAGCAGTTGTGTAAGTTCCAGTGTCCAGCGTCAAAGTTTCGGTGTTGGTGGCCGCGACAGTAGCCGCTAAGACAAAGGCATTGACCGTGCTGACGTTGTTGTTCTTGATGGTGATGCTGTCCGTACCACCGGTTGAGCCAGCAACTGCCACGCTGGTCGTGATGGTAGCCGCAGTACTTGTAGCAGTACCAATATTCAGTGTACTTGTTCCAGCATTGAAAGTTACGGCAGCTGCAGTGTTGGTATTGCCAACGCCCATGGTCACGGTGGTGATGCCAGTGTCAATTCCCACAGCTGTCAAGGCACCAGTCACCGCATCAGTGAGGAGCAATGTCTCGATGTGCGAGATAGTGCGTGTTGTGGGTGTTGTGTAGCCAGCCGTACTGACAGAACCAAAAACCGAAGACAGCGTATCAATTCCGTCACCACCATTGATGGTATCGGTGATAGTAAGGTTGGTAGCTGCAGTGAATGTGTCATTGCCAGCACCACCGTTTGCGGTCACTGTACCAGTCACAGCGTCGATAGTGAAAACATCGTTACCTGCACCACCAACGATGGTTGCGTCAGCAACAGCACCCATGGTCATTGTTAAGCCGCCAGCTGTTTTAGCAGAAGCATCAACATTGCGAACTGTAGCGCTCACACCAGCTGTAATGGTCAACGCTTGGTCGCCAGAGGCAAGCAAGCTGGTTGTATTGGCAGCTGTCAGAGTGTCAATCACACTGGCAGAAGTTGCCGCATTTAAGGTCAAAGTCTCGATACCAGCGACTGTGAAGACATTTGTGCCGGTAGCAATGCCAGTAACTTTAATGGTTGCAGCATCTGCAGAACCAGTCACGTTGCTGTAATTGATCGTGTGCGATGCGGTTGTATCAGCAACCGAAACCGCCACCGAAGTAGCAATACCACTGAGGGTCGTTGTCTGAGCAGCCACGCCGTTAACCGAGTTGACATTGGTCACATTAGTTGCATTGACCAGGTTCAAGGTAGATGCAGTATTGACAGTGACGTTAACCACTTCAATACCAGTCATATTCACGGGAGTCACGCTGGAAATCAGCGTAGCGTTGATTGTGTCAATTCCTGTGCCGCCTGACAAAACGTCGCTAGCTTGCCAAGTTTGAGCACTAGAGATCAAAGAAGCGTCAAACGAGTCATTGGATGAACCGCCTGCGAAGTTGTTAACACCAGTAGTGAGCGTGAAAGTCTGGCCAGAAACAGCCGTATTCAAGATAACTGCCTTGGCAGCATCAACTGAAGCAGCAGCTGAAGTAACGCCATTCAAAGCTGCAGTGGCACCAGCAACGGTACCATTTTGCTCGCCGTAGTACTGAGCAACCGCAACTTTGTTTGCGAACAATGATTTTGAAGCTACGCCAGCAGCGTCTGTACCGTTGTAGTTAACAACGTTATTGATCAGCTTTTCGAAGAATGCGCCTTGAGTGGCAGATGCGTTGTATTCTTTAACCCAGAATGCCAAACCTTCTGCATCGGGAGCGCGACCCAACACGTTAGTGTAAAAAGTTGTCACAACTTCAGAGGGAGTTGCAAACAGTGGGTAGTAAGCACGTGCAGGAGCAGTGTCATACATAGACTGTGCGATTTTGGCGAGCGTGTTGCCATTTGAATACGAGCTGACCCAGAAACCCAGGCCCTCGCCGTCCGGAGCACGTCCGAACAAAGATACATACAGGTTAGAAATTTCAGTGCGCATTGCAACGGTGATAGCTGGCATTAGGAAGCTCCTTGGTTTTGATGATACGAAAAAAATACTACTGACTTTTATGCAGTAATGGCAGGTATTCTACATAGAGATTCAGCATTAAGTGTGATGAAGATCACATTTTTAAAAGGTTTTTGAAAAAAACTTTGCAAAAAAACAACATTCACCATGCTCTCCAAATGCTTGATTCTAAAGAGTAATTTCTATGAGTGAAGATGGCAAGATTACTTTGCTGGCTGCTTTTTTGCAAACCTATTGACCAACGCCATGGGCTCTGGGGTGCTACAGGGGCATTCCAGTTGAATTGGCTTAGTCTAGTGAGCAAGCTTCTGGGGGCGCCATTTTCTAGCAAATAGCTGTAGCCCAGCGCATCTTGAGACTGCTGCGCCTCGAGCCTAAGCTGCAACCTGTGCCCAGCCAAGCCAAAGGGCGCAAGCCAGTCTTGCTGCAGGCCCCAAAGCAATCGGCGCGTGTTGCCACCAGGCCGGCTGCCAGAAGCATCGTTTTCTTGGGCACGCTGCACATAAAGGTTCGTTTGCCAAGCGCTTGTTTCGCACTGCAACATGGGCTTAAAACCCCACCAACGGCTGTTTTGATTGGAAGACATTAGAAACTGCCTTTGTTCCATCTGAATCTGTTGTTGCCACTTACAACTGGGCTGCCAAGAAAAATCAAACTTGGGCAATGCCTTTTCAACTTGCCAACGCACAATGGGCGCCTTGTATGCCAGCACACGATTGAGTGCGATGGCTTGCATTCCAAAAGTAAACACACCAGTCAGGTCTTTGTGCGCTAGCGAAATTTGCGGCAAGGTTTCAAGGTTGGCATATTGCGGCAGGCCTTCGTAACTCCGCCCCTGCACTTGCATCTGCAGGGTGACAGTGCTGTCATCTAAGGCAAGCTTATATTGATGGACCAAGCTTGCACGCACAAAAGCTGCGCCAATGGGCCGGTTGGCATCAGCCACCGACAACTCCAAATTGCGATCGGGTAGCGTGAGGGTGATGGCGCTAAAACGCAAGCCAGCATTGACATTGTTGTCATAGCCTGTGGCGATTGAAACAGCCGTTTGATGTCGCGCTGAAGAAGCGCTTGCTTGCTCCAATTTCAAGTGCGCAGACAGTTGCAGTTTGAGCTGGTTGACAGCCAATTGAATGCCCTCAGGCAAGGGTGCAAATCGCTGCTCCAAGATCAACAAAAATTCTTCAGCCTGCGCAAAGTTTTCTTGACGCAGTGCCAACCAACTGAGGTCTAGCCACGCACCCGCCAATTCGGGGTGTTGCAAAACCACCTGCTGCAAAAGCTGGGCAGCGTTTTCAAATTGCTTATTTTGCAGAGCATTCAACGCTTGCTGATACAGCGCAGGCACTTGCTCTGAGGGGTTGACAACATTGCTTTGCGCAAATGTGAATGTTGGCCATGCCAACAGGGCCGCTAGCAGGCCGCGCTGCAATTTGAAATTCAAGGGAATGGTTTAAATTTATTTAGCGGGCCCACTGCGCCACGCCTGATAAAACACCGCCAGAGGCCAGGCTCTTATCAAACAGATAGGTGGCTTCCAAGCCTTTGTTCAGAACGATGCCACTCACATTGGCATTGCTCAATGCGCCGTTGGAAGTCATGCGGCCAAAGCGGTCTACGTTGCCCTGCGATTTCACAGTGTCAATGCTGGCAGCATTGATGGCCACAGCCACTTGGGTGTTGAACAAGTTTTGTGCAAAGTCAATTTCCAATTGACCAGACTTCACGCCTACGCGGGTCAGCATGTCTTTGTCTTTGACATAAGCTTCTGCAGCCACCAACGAAAACTGCGCGCGTCCTTGATCTGGCAAACGTATTGGCGTTTGACCTGGATAGGCCAACGCGAAAACATCGTTGCTGTTCACAATTTCCAAGTTGGGAATTTGCGCAAATGCTTTGTTGATGGTCTCGCTGCCTTGTGGCAATTGCTGAACCAAGGTAGTCCATCGGCCCCATTTGGCAATAGATTCGTAGCGCGCTGTTTGGTTGGCCACATTGGTTGCAGTTTCTACATTGCTGACCTGTTCAGCTACATTTTTTTGCTCTATGGATTGCTGCAAAGTATCAAGCTTGGCCGGCGCGTTGCTGGCAGTGTTCACACCCACTGGTTTGCTGTTGGTTTCTGATTGTTTCTGCAAAAACTTGGGCGCTTGATTGGCTGTAATTTCAATGAACAAATTGGGCGTGCCCGCAGTGAGTTCGCGAGACAAAGCCGATGCGCAAGGGCCCAACTGAGACATCAAGCAATCGGGGCCCAAGGGGCTAACAATCACACCGCCCTGGGCCACCGATACACGTGTTTTTTCAGCATCGGCCAAAACGGTGTAATCGGTGCCGCGCAATCCAATGGCGGCCAGTGGTGTGTTGAATCTGTATTGGTTCTTGGCAGCTTGACCACCTTTGCCACTCACGGCACGGCTGGTGCCCTGCTCAAGGTCAATGCGAATTTTGCTGGCTTGCGGTTGGTCTTTGTCGTACTGGTAGGCACTGATGACCAACTGAGATAAAGGGCGCAAAGCCAAGAATGCGTTGTCTACCATACGCAAATGCAACTGGCTGTTGGCCAAAGTTTGAATGTGGTCGCCCACGTAAACAGGGTCGCCTGTTTGAACACTGCGATTGGGTTTGCCTTGCTGAGCGAGCACCACTTGGCCATTCACAAAGGCCACATGACCCGCCACGGTTAAGTTGGCGGCCTCTGCGGCCTTGGCCATTTGGGGCATGAGCACTGCCAGCAATAGCAAGGCCATAACGCACGACAAGAATGGGCGCAACACAGAAGCTGGCCATTTTTCAGGCAAGCAAAGCTGGGTTGGGCGGATTTTGTACGCGACTGTCATGCAGTGATTTTAAGGGGATTGTGGGCCAATTGCCAAGCTTGACGCCTTTTTTGACGCCAAACCACACAAGGGCGCTCTAAAAATCGCTGTGTGAGCATGCTCAAAATGACGCTGCAAGTGATCAGAGTCAGCCATTGGAGGGGTGTTTGGGGCTTGGCAAGGTCTAGCACCCACATGCAAAAAAAGTGGTTCAGAAACAGGCCATAAGACCAATCGCCAAGGCGTTGGTCCCAGTCATGCCATGCACCAGCCAACCTGCCCTGCGTTAAAAGGTGAATGCTGGGCAAGGCCACTGCAAAGCCCAGCAACACTTCTCGGTTGTAGGGCGTTTGAAGGGCGCCAGAGGTTCCAAGCAGCAGCATGCACGTGCTGAAAAATGACACGCCCCACACTGCATAGCGCACCCAAACCACGTGGCTTTGTTGGTACCTTTGCAGTGCCATGCCGGACGCAAAAATCCAAAGCACACCAGGCAACAATCTGTAGCCCCAAGCATCGGTGGGCAGCACTTGATGCCACGCCAAGGCTTGTACCCCCAAGCTGCAAGCAGCCAGCAGCATTGCACAGCGCCAATATCGCCATAGCCAAGGCGCAAGGACATAAAACAAAATCTCTGCGCCTAAAGACCATGCAGGGGGGACTAAGCTGAATTGGTCTGCACCATTGAACATGAAAAAATTGAGCGGTACGATGAGCAAGTTGTTGACCCACTCAGTGGCTGAGGGCGAGTGCTGCAAAAAAGGCGTGGCGTGGCCCACTGTGAAAAACCAAACTGCCGCAGCGGCCGCATAAAAAAAGTATTGCGGGTAGATCCGTGCCAATCGGTCAATGTAAAAATGCCTAGCCTGCCCTGGCTGCGAAAAATGTTTGGCCACAAGGGCCGACATGACGTAGCCCGAAATGGCGTAAAAAACCACCACAGAAGCCACACCAGGATTCAGGCCGCCCACAGTCAGGCCCGTGTGGCTCAGCATGACCAGCAAGGCAAGAATGAATCTGAGGGTGCCCATGGTTTTTGGCGGGGTTCAGTGCAAAATGATTGGTATGACAAGATTTCAAAAGGCAGGGGCTTCGAACACTGCTGTTCTTCAAGTGGCTGAGAGCGCCAAAGTGCGTGCATTGCGCGCTTTGATTTTCTGTGCCACTGCCATCGTGCTTTGCGGCTTTTTGGGAACCATGCCTTTTTGGCACTTGCTCGAAGATCAAGCGCGCGACAGTTTGACTCAAAAATTTCTAACGTCCAAAGCCACGCACCCTCAAGTGGTCTTGGTCGATTTTAGCGACCTTTCGATTCAGAAACTGGGCGGCTGGCCACTAGAACGCACGCAAATGGCCGATTTGGTGGAAGAGCTCATTGGCCCTTTGGGTGCCAAAGTGGTGGGCCTTGACATGATGTTTCCAGAAGCTGGCATTGAATTGGGCGACACGCGCTTGGCTTCTTTGGCAGAGCATGGCCCCTTGGTCTTGTCGCATGTTTTGGACATGGAGCAACGCAGCAACCCCATCAAGGTGGGCGTGCCCGCAGAAGGCTTGCAGCAGCCGCAGCTGTTCAGCCCAGCTTGGGGGCTAACGCCCAGTTTTGGTCATGTGGCCAACCACAAGGGCTTGCGCAAAGCACGGTGTGTGGGCCATGTGGGTGTGAAGTTAGACGCAGATGGCGTGATGCGCAGATTGGCGCCCTTGGTGCAAGGGCCGCAGGGGGTGATGAATACTTTGGCCGGCGCCATGCTGGACTGCGGTGAACCCACAAGGCAGTTGAAAGATTCAAGTTCATCCCAAGCGATGAAAACGCCTGCGCAAAGTTGGCGACTGCCTTTCGCCTATGCCATTGATGCATTTGACTCTGTCGAAGCGGCGGAGGTGTTGGAGGGTTCTGTAGATCCGGCTCGCATCAAAGGCAAGTATGTGTTGGTGGGGTCTTCGGCTGTGGGCTTAAGTGACTACGTCACAACCCCGCTTCAATCACTCACCCCAGGCGTCTTGGTTCATGCACAAGCATTGGCCCATTTGCTTGACAATGGCGCGCCATTGCCCACTTCACCCGGACACTGGCCCGAGTTGGCCGCAGTCTTATTTTTGTGTGCAGTGATGTGGATGCTTTGGCATGTGCGAAAAAAATATGCCTTGCTTTGGGGCTTGGCCATTGCACTGGCTTGGCCACTGGTTTGCGCAGCGGCATTTTCAAAGTTGGTGTTTCCTTGGTTGTTGTTTGTGCCCGCAGTTTGCTTGGGCGCATTGCTTTCATTGGTCATGTTTGAGTACAAGATGCTGCGTGACATCAAGCAGCGTGCGCTAAACACTTTGTCTCAGTACGTGGCCACGCCCGTTTTGAAACAACTCTACGAAATGGGTTTGGCCAAAAGCTTGCGACCCAAAATGCAAGACATCACGGTGCTGGTGGTTGACATGCGCGACTACACCCGCCACACCGAAGAAATGAGCCTGGAAAACATTGCAGCGCTGACCCGAGAATTTTTAGGCCTCATCACACAGCCTGTGCTAGACCATGAAGGCACGCTGGACCGCTACAGTGGCGATGGCTTGATTGCATTTTGGGGTGCGCCCCTCAGCCGCGCAGACCACGCCCAAGAGGCCTTGGCTTGCGCCCAATCCATGACGCACGCTTTGCACGATTGGAACACCCAAAGATTGGCGCAAGGTTTGACACCCATTGGCATGCGA